>CAJBXY010000072.1 GCA_903959665.1 uncultured Solirubrobacterales bacterium
CCGAACATCTCAATCGAAGGCGACCAGTACTTCGACACTCTGGAAGCGAAGGGCGAAGCGAAGTAGCGCTGGCGCCGCGCGGCACCAGCGCAGCGCCGCCCGTTGCGGCATGATCTAAAGCTGTGGCGCAGATTCTTCTATACGCAGTTGGTTCTGCGTTCTTTCCTGCGCTGCTCGCTGGCGTATCGGTAATCCTTACGCGCGACCGCCCGGCCGCGCTGCTGCTGGCCTTCTACATCGGCGGCATGGTCGTCAGTATCAGCGTCGGGCTGATTCTGCTCGAGGTTGCCGGCAGCGACGCCAACTTCGGCACGTCGAGCAGCAAGTCGAGCCCGGTCTTTGAGATTGGCGCCGCAATTGCCGCTTTCGCGCTCGCATGGCTGACCGGCAGCAAGCGCGGCCGCGCCGCAATCGATGACTGGCGTGGCAAGCGTAAGAGCCGCAAAGAGGCCAAGCAGATCAAGAAGCACGGCGAGGTGCAGGAGGCGAAGGACCCTTGGGCCGTCCGCGTGCTCGATCGCGGCTCGGTGATGCTGGCCCTTATCGCCGGCATGATCCTCAACCTTCCAGGCCCCTTCTACCTCTTCGCGCTGGCCGACATCGCTGAGGCGAAGTACTCGACAACCGAGGCGATCATTCTCGTCGTCGTCTTCAACCTGATCATGTTCGTGCTCGCCGAAGTTCCGCTGATCGGTTACCTGATCAACCCCGAAAAGACTCAGAAACGCGTCGAGCGATTCTCCAACTGGCTCGAAAGCCACGGCCTTCGAATCATCTCGATCTTCGCCCTGCTCTGGGGACTTAGCTCGCTGGGTAAGGGGATCCGAGACCTGCTCGGCTAGCTGCCCGGAGCGCTCAGGGCAGCTTGCGCTCGCGCGGGGGCGCAGGCGGTGGAAGCTCCGGCTGTCCTGGCTTGGGGCGCCCAGCGATCAGCGGCATGATCTTTTCGAGCGCCTTGCGCGGCCAGTGAAACTCGAGCGAGAGGATCGCTAGGCCAAGCGAGATCACGCCGAACCCTGGGCCCGGCAAGGGAATCAAGACGACACCCAACGGAAGCAGGCCAATACCGATCACCACGCCTGCCGTCCGCAACCAGAGACTGCGCTCTTTGTGCGCCTCCTGTTGAGCCTGAAGTCGCCGGTGGAACTCCGTGATCTGATCTCTCATTCCAAAGCAACGATAGCCCGGTGTTGGCCTGCGGCCGGTACCGAACCCCGCTCTGCCCGCGCGAGGCGCAGCGCGGAAATGAGAGTGGGCGATCCAGGATTCGAACCTGGGACCTCGTCCTTATCAGAGACGCGCTCTAACCAACTGAGCTAATCGCCCGCGGAACCGGCAGGATAGCGAGCGCGGGCAGGCGCGTGCGGCGTGAGGTAGGGGTTCAGCGCGCGCTATTGCCGCACGATCAGCGCGATGCGATCATTCGGATGAAGACTGCAGCTACCGGTGAATACGCCGGCGCGCCGAAGCGGAAAGCCGATCCGCTGATGAGCGGCGACGAGGAACGGGCCGACAGTGTGCGAAACGCGGTCATTGTTGACGATCTCAAGCGTGTCGCCGACCGTGCCACGAATCTTCTGTGGCACAACCTGAGGGTCCTTCCCCCGCGCCACGAGCGCCGCGGTGCCGCTGGGAATGGTGATCACGATTGTCCGAGGTGCAGCCTTATCGTTGCCGCTGAGTAGCAACACGGCCACGGCCACGGCGACCGCGAGCGCCGCTACCGAAAGCAGCAGCGGTCGCCGACGCCAGAGCGGCGCCGGCGACTGATCGCTCCGCGCGACGGTTCTACCCCTCGCGCGCCACTGCGTCGACCACAACCTTGCCGGCCTTCTCGAAGGTCAGCGTCACGGCGACCTCCTCACCCTCCGTGACCGGCTTCGCCAGATCCATGATCATGATGTGAAAGCCACCTGGCTTGAGCGTGACGCCGCCATCGGCGGGAACGTTGATGCTCGAGACCTGCTTCATTCCGGTCATGTCGTTCATCTCCGTCGAACTCGTGTCCATCGACATGTCGTCCATCGGCTTCGTCGTCTCGTGAAGCTCAGCACGCCCTGCGATCGAGCTTGGAACGCTGGCACCGGTCAGTACGTCGTCCTCGCTGACCGTGATCTTCATGTAGGCAGCGCTGTTCATCTGCTTGGGGGCTGTCACCCGCACCCAAGGGTCGCTGACCGTTGTTGATGAACTTTCACTTGTACTGCAGGCAGTCAGCGCAACTGCTGCCGCTACGACAACGGCGGCGGCGCTGATCATCTTGAACATCTTCTTCATTGTTACTCCTCTGTTGTTTTGGTTTGGGAACTGGGCTGCGGTGCTGCGAGAAGCTTTGTGAGGTCGGCAGCGATGTCGGCCGAAGGGCTGCCGAAAGGCCACTCGACACGGATCACACCCTCATCGTCAACGGCATAGGTGTAGGCGGTGTGGGAGATCTCATAGGCGCCGTATTCATTCACGGGGCCCTTCTTGTGCGCCGCGTGAAAGGCCTTCTCTGCCTTCGCAAAGACGCGTCTGTCGGTGCTGCGTAGCGCCCGCCAAGAGTCAAAGAAGTGGCTGAGGTAGCCGTTCAAGACGGCCGGCGTATCGCGTGAGGGGTCGTCGGTTGCCATCACGGGCATCACCAGCTTGCGCTGCTTGGCTGGCAGCTTGCCGATCGCACCCTTGATGTCAGCGAGCGTCGTCGGGCAGACGTCGGGGCAGGAGGTGTAACCGAAGTAGACGAGCAGCAGCCCGCCC
>CAJBXY010000073.1 GCA_903959665.1 uncultured Solirubrobacterales bacterium
ACGCTTGAGCTGCTCGGGCGCGAAGAGTCGCTCAAGCGGCTTGACGCCGCCATCTGATCAGCAGATAAGCGATCAGCACTCCAGTGGAGTCGATCAGCACGTCGATTGGGCTGCCGTGCCGCCCTTGCACGGATAGCTGGTGAAACTCGTCGCTGATCGCCCAGCCAACGGCAATCACTGCGGCTGCGACGGGCCAACGCCAGTCAAAGGCACGCCACCAAAGCCCGAATAGGAGTCCGTACTCGGCAGCGTGAATGATCTTGCGGCCGATTAGGTCGATCGTCCCGAGCCCGGAATTGAGGTCGGCCTGGGCGCTGAGGAAGTAGATCAGCCCCATCAAGGCGAGCGGGGGCGCAAAGCGTGAGATGTAGTTCCTGATTGTCGTCGGAGCCATCAATCTGGCAGGGTAGAGGGGTGATTTCAATAACAACCAAGTCGCCATACGCCGTTGCCGCGTTGACCGAGCTCGCACGCACGCCAGATCAGCCGACCGCCGTCGGCGAGATCGCCCGCCGCCGTGAGATCCCCGCTCAGTTCCTCGAGCAGCTCGTGGCCACACTTCGCCGCGGCGGCGTGCTGCGCTCGCAGCGCGGTGTCAAGGGCGGCTACACGCTCGCCCGGCCCGCCGATCAGATAACTGTGCTCGAGCTAGTTGAACTGCTCGACGGCCCGCTCACGGTCGAAGGCGACGACGTCTTCTCCGAGGCTACTGCGGCCACGCGGGCGGTCTTGGCAGCGACGACGATCGCCGACTGCCTCGCCCGCGAGCAGGAGGCCGCCGGCGGCCCGATGTATTACATCTGAAATGGATCAGGTTTCGTTTTCGGCGATGGACGCGGGCACGCAGGCAGACTTTGAGTTGCTCGACCGTGCTGAGGCTGAATTTGTGGCCCAATTGCCGGCGCGTCTATTGGCGGCGCTCGATCGGCTCAAGAGCTCGTTCGCCGGTTATCAAGTGAGCCGCTACGAACATTCGCTGCAGTCGGCGACGCGCGCTCAGCGCGACGGCCGCAGCGAGGAATACGTGGCTGCGGCGCTGCTCCACGACATTGGCGATGAGCTCGCCCCTTATACGCACGGCGAGATGGTCGCGGCGATCATGCGGCCGTTCATCGCGCCTGAAATCTGCTGGATCGTCGAGCATCACGGCATCTTTCAGCAATTTCACTACGGGACGGTAACCGGCGACGATCCCAACGCCCGGGACGTCTATCGCGACCATCCGTCGTTCGGCGCCTGCGCCGAGTTCTGCGCGCTCTATGACCAGAATTGCTTCGACCCGGACTTCGAATCCGACCCGATCGAAAGTTTCGTGCCGATCGTTGAACGAGTTTTCTCAGTGCCGCGTTACCTAACCGCGCATTAGCAGCACAGACTCTTTGCCGCTTGGGGTGATCCCAACGCGCCAGATCGGCGTAATGGGGGTATGACAACTACACAGCGTCCTGCAACCACAAAGCGCCCTGACCCAACCAAGCTTGCTCGTTGGCTGATCATCACCGCGGCCGGCATTTCGATGGCTCTCTCGGTCGGAATTTGGTTCCTCGCCGACGACCAGCTCGCCGGCATCTTCGTCGGTACCTGGGTGCCGAGCATTCTCGCGCTCGGAGCATTGATCCTGCCGAGGAAGACGCAATGAACAACCTGCCGCTATTTATCGCTGGCTTTCTAGTCAGTTGTGTTGTCTTCTTGGCGATTGGCATTTTGATCTATGCCGCGATCCTAGACGGCCGTTACGAGCGCGAGCAGCAGGTAGAGCGAGCAACCGAAGGCGCATAAAACAGCAGCAGTTGTAGCTGGCGCCGTTAGACTGCGGCAATGGGTTCAATCCCGATCAACATTGCGGAGCTTGTCGGTGGGACTCCGGTTGTAGAGATGACGGAACTGCTCGGCGCAGACGCGGCGCCTGGCGCGCGGCTCTTCGCCAAGCTCGAGGCGTTCAATCCTGGGGGCTCGGTTAAGGATCGGATCGGAGTTGCGATGATCGATGCCGCTGAGCGCGACGGCCTGATCGAACCAGGCAAGACGACAATCGTCGAAGCTACCTCCGGTAACACCGGGATCGCCTTGGCCTTCGTCTGTGCTGCCAAGGGCTACGAGCTTCAGGTTTTTCTGCCGCAGGGGATGAGCCGCGAGCGTGAAGCGCTGCTGCGGATGTACGGCGCGAAAGTCGAAGTCGTCGAGTCGCTAGGCGGGATGAGCGAAGCCGTTGACGCGGCAAAAGCAATGGCGATCGACGAAGGCGCCTTCCTGCCGGATCAGTTCTCGAACCCCGCCAACCCTGAAGCGCACCGGCTCACCACGGGGCCGGAGCTGCTCAAGGCGCTCGACAGCAAGATCGACATCTTCGTAGCCGGCGTCGGCACCGGTGGAACGATTACCGGCGCCGGCGAGGCGATCAAGGCCTCCAACCCGAAGGCCAAGGTTGTTGCCGTTGAGCCGCAGAGCTCGGCGGTGCTCTCGGGCGGGCCAGCCGGCGTCCATCGGATTCAAGGGATTGGAGCTGGCTTCGTTCCCGCAGTTCTCAATCGAGAGCTGATCGACGAGGTGATCGCGGTTCCAGACGAGGTTGCGATTGCTACGGCGCGCGCCGCGGCCTCGCAGTGCGGCGTTCTCGCCGGACTCTCTTGCGGGGCAGCGTTGGCCGGCGCGATCGAGGTTGCCTCGCGGCCGGAGTCGAAGGGGGCGCGAATCGCCGTTGTTCTTCCTGATTCCGGGGAGCGCTACATCTCGGCGCCATATTTCGCCCCGGCCGCCTGATCGCCCGCCGCTAGGCTGGGTGCCGTGTTTGGCCTTTCAAGATTGGCGCGCGTTGCAAGCGAGCTCCGTCGCGACGTCGGCGCCGCCCACCAGCGCGACCCGGCGGCACGCGGCGTCTCCTCAGCGGAGATCCTCACTTCATGGCCTGGTGTTCATGCGGTGATCAGCCATCGGATCGCGCACCTGCTGTTCGATGCCGGCGTTCCGATCGCGCCGCGCTCAATCGCTTATCTGAGCCGCACGATCACCGGCGTTGAAATTCATCCAGCGGCGAAGATCGGCAAGGGCTTGCTGATCGATCACGGCTCCGGCGTTGTGATTGGCGAGACGGCCGAAATTGGCGACGACGTGACGATCTACCAAGGAGTGACGCTCGGCGGCACCGGCTTCGCGACCGGCAAGCGCCACCCGACGCTTGGCGACGAGGTGACGGTCGGCTCCGGCGCCCGCCTGCTCGGCCCAATCGAGGTCGGGCGTGGCGCCAAGATCGGCGCCAACAGCGTCGTCATTACAGATGTCCCTGCCGACGCAACGGTCGTCGGTAATCCTGGCCACGTAGTCCGCGTAGACGGTCGCAAAGCGGTCGGCCCCGACGCCGATTGGATCCACCTTCCAGACCCGGTTGCAGAAGCGATCAAGCGGCTGTCGGAACGGATTGAGTCGCTCGATGCTCGCGTAGCCGAACTCGGTGGCGATCAAAGCGAAGCGCCGCCGGTCCGCCCGCTGCGCTCGGTTCGCGGCCCCAACCCGGCCGGCGGATAGGCAGCGCGTAAGGTCGGGCAGGCCGCCGCTCGCGCGCCTATCCTCGACGGTGATGCCCGCGCCGCCGACAGCCGACCGCATTGAGCGCTTGCTCGAAGGGCTCAACGACCCGCAGCGCGAGGCCGTCACCCACGACGGAGGGCCTCTGCTGGTGCTCGCGGGCGCCGGCTCCGGCAAGACGCGCGTGCTGACCCACCGTCTTGCGTGGCTGGTGGAAACCGGCCGCGCCAGCGCCGGTGAAATCCTCGCGATCACCTTCACGAACAAGGCGGCCGAAGTGATGCGCGGCCGCGTCGAACACCTGCTTGGCCACTCGACGCGTGGCATGTGGGTGATGACCTTCCATTCGGCCTGCGCGCGGATCCTGCGCGTTGAGGCCGAACGGATTGGCTACACGCGCGGCTACACGATTTATGACCAATCCGACAGTCGCCGCTTGATCAAGCAGTGCCTCGACGAGCTTGGCGTCGACCCGAAGCGCTTCACGCCGGCGGCGATTCAGCGGCAGATCTCCGACGCGAAGAATCGGCTCCGCGGGCCGGCTGAATACAGCCAGATGGTCGGCGACTACTTCGAACGAACCGTCGCCGAGGTTTACACGCTCTATGAGAAGTCATTGCTGCGGATGAATGCGATGGACTTCGATGATCTGATTGGCCGCACAGTGACGCTCTTTGAACGCTTCCCGGAGGTCCGTGAGCGGTACGGAAAGAGCTTCCGCTACGTGCTCGTCGATGAGTACCAGGACACCAACCACGCGCAGTACCGGCTGCTGCAACTGCTCGTCTCCGAGCACCGCAACATCGCCGTCGTCGGTGACGACGCTCAATCGGTTTATGGCTTCCGTGGCGCCGACATCCGCAACATTCTCGACTTCAAGGACGACTTCCCCGACGCCACAGTGATCAAGCTCGAACAGAACTACCGTTCCACGCAGACCGTGCTTGACGCCGCCAACGCGATCATTTCGAACAATCGCGACCAGATGCCCAAGACGCTCTGGACCGACCTTGGCGAGGGGGATTCGATCGTCTTACGCACGCTCGATGACGAACACTCCGAGGCTCGCTATGTCGCCGGGGAGATCGAGCGGCTCGTCGACGAAGGGCTCTCGCGTTCCGAGGTCGCCGTCTTCTACCGAATGAATTCACAGTCGCGAGTGCTCGAGGACACGCTCGTCCGCCGCGAGATTCCTTATCAGGTGGTCGGCGGCACAAAGTTCTATGACCGCGCTGAGGTTAAGGATGCGATCGCCTATCTGACGCTACTGATCAACGGGCAGGACGCGGTCAGCTTCCAGCGCGTCGCCAACACGCCGCGGCGCGGGCTCGGGCAAACGTCGCTTTCGCGGGTTCTCACGCACGCCCAGACGACCGGGCTGAGCGTTTGGGGAGCCGCCGCCCAGCCCGAAGCGGTGCCGGGGCTGGGCAAGGCCGCAATCAAGGCGCTCGGACGATTCATGGAAACAATGGAGGGCCTGCGTCAACGCCACCAGCAGGGCGTTCCGATCGGTGACCTGCTCGACGCCGTGATCCACGAAAGCGGCTACGTCGAGTGGCTCGAAAACGAGCGGACAATTGAGGCGGCAGGCAGGCTCGAGAACCTTGAGGAGTTAGTGGAGGTGGCGCGCGAATTTGACGCCGCAGCCGACGCCGAGGACGACAGCCTTGACCTCTTTCTTCAGCAGGTTTCGCTCGTGGCCGATGCCGACAGCCGCCAAGATGACGAGTCGCTCGTCACGCTGATGACGCTACATAACGCGAAAGGCCTCGAGTATCCAGTCGTCTTCATCATCGGCTGTGAGGACGGACTCTTCCCGCACTCGCGCTCGATCGACGAGGGAACGTTGGAAGAGGAACGGAGGCTCTGTTACGTAGGCATTACGCGAGCAATGCGCAACCTGACGATGACCAGCGCGCGCCAACGCAACGTCTTCGGCGCGCAGACAAGCGGAGTCCCCAGCCGCTTCCTCAGTGAGCTTCCCGGCGGCTTGCTCGATCAAGAGGATGACCAGTACTCGGCGCCAATTGGAGCAAGGCCGCGCGGCAGGCCGGGCTCATGGGAATCGGCGGCCGCCGCCGCGCACGAAACACCGGCGATGCCGACGGTCAATTTCGGAGTCGGCGACGACGTAGTGCACGCCGCCTTTGGCGAGGGAGTCGTGATCGGCGCAGAACCCGGCGGCATTCTGATCGTGCGCTTCGCAGCCAGCGGCGAGGAACGCAAGTTAATGGCCCAGTACGCGCCGATTCGCGCGCGCTAGTAAGAATTGGTCTATGAGCGCCAACTTGATCGACGGAAAAGCAGTGGCCGCCGAGCTGCGCGAGCAGGTCGCGATTGACGCCGCTGCGTTCACGGAGCAGTACGGCCGCCCCCCAGGGCTCGCGACCATTCTGATCGGAGACGACCCGGCGAGCGCCGTTTACGTCGCTAGCAAGCAGCGCGCATGCGCAGCGGCCGGAATTGAAGGATTCAGCTTCAACCTGCCCGCCGACGCGACGCGCGAGCAGGCGATCGCGACGATCGAGGAGGCGAACGCGAACCCGGCGATCAGCGGCATCATCTGCCAACTCCCAGTGCCCGACCAGCTCGACGGAGTTGAACTAACGGGGCTCGTCGACCCGCTTAAGGACGTCGATGGTCTGACGACGACGAGCGCGGGGCTGCTGGCGCTCGGTCGGCCCGGCCTTCGGCCCTGCACTCCGCGCGGAGTGATGATGCTGCTCGACCACGCCGGCGTCGAACTTGAAGGCGCCGAGGCGGTCGTGATCGGTCGCTCCAATCTCTTCGGCAAGCCGATGGCGCAGTTGCTGCTGGAACGCAGCGCAACGGTGACGATCTGCCACTCGCGGACGAAAGACCTACCGGGTGCTTGTGCGCGCGCCGACGTGCTGATCGCCGCCGTGGGTCGGCCACGAATGGTCGATGAGAGCTTCGTGAAGCCGGGCGCCGTCGTGATCGACGTTGGCATCAATCGCGTCGACGACGTGCTCTGCGGCGACGTCGACTTCGACGCAGTCAGCTCG
>CAJBXY010000074.1 GCA_903959665.1 uncultured Solirubrobacterales bacterium
AAAGCTCTTCGTTTGCGCTCCCCGCCGAGAGGATTACGGGATAGCCCAGCTCGAAGCGCTGGCCGACGGTTGCCAGCTGGTTACTACCGAGGCTGCGGGCGGTTATGAGGCGCTGGCGCTAGCGCGCGAGCTTGACGCGCGGCTCGTCGGCGACGACCTGGCGGGCGCTATTCGCACCGCGCTCGATGATCCGCTACCCGATTACGCCGCCCGTGCCGTGGATCTTCTCGAGCCCTACAGCTTCGCCGCAGTGCAAGAAATCGTCAGCGACCGGCTGCTCGCGCGCCTGCTCGGCTGAGCTCTTGATCTACCCTCGCTCTTGCCGATGACCGAACTGCCCTGGCTGATCCTGCCTACCTATAACGAAGCCGAGAACATCGAAGCGATCGTGAACGCTTCGGCGCAGACGCTCGCGGCCTGCTCGCCGGACGGTTTTCGAATCCTGATCGTCGACGACGGCTCGCCCGACGGCACCGGCCAGATCGGCGACCGGCTGGCAAGTGAACGCAGCGAAGTCGAGGTTCTCCACCGCACCAGCCGCGAAGGGCTGGGGCCTGCCTACCTAGCCGGTTTTGATCACGCGCTCAGCAGCGGAGCTGGCTACGTGATGGAGATGGACAGCGACTTCTCGCACTCCCCGGCCGACCTCGCGCGCCTGCTGAGCGCCGTTCGCGACGGCGGCGCCGATCTGGCGCTCGGGTCGCGATACGTGCCAGGCGGTGGAATCGAGAACTGGAGTGCAAGCCGCCGCCTGATCAGCCGTGGTGGCTCGCTCTACGCGCGACTAATCCTCAGCCTGCCAGTCAACGATCTGACCGGCGGCTTCAAGTGCTTCCGTGCCGATGTGCTGCGCGCGATCGACCTGCCCTCGGTGACGGCGCGCGGTTACGCCTTCCAGATCGAACTGACTTACCGCGCAATTAGCCGCGGCTTCAAGGTCGTCGAAGTTCCAATCGTCTTCCGCGACCGCGTCGCGGGAACGTCAAAGATGTCGTGGCAGATCACCGCCGAAGCGGCCTGGCTGGTGCCAGCGATGCGGCTGCGCAGCTAAGCAGCCGCTTCGACCTGCGAACCGGGCACGAGGTCGTCGCTGCCGTCGGGCCAGCGGACCCAAGCCTTGTGGCCGCCGTCGTAATCGTCGCCGAGCAGAATCAGCGTCGCCGGCTCGCCGATCGCGAGGCACTGCTCGCTGCCCTCTTCGTCGAGGCCGCGCCAAATCCGGATGAAGCCGTTGCCTTCCCACTCCTCGCCGATCGTCGTCGCGCCGGAATGGCCGGGGTTGACGACCGTCTCCGCAGGCAGCGTCATCAGCGTCTCCATGATTGAGCTGTGGAGGTCGGCGTAGCTGGTCGAACCGGGGGCACGAACGCCACCAACGGAACCCTTGAAGAGCGTGTCACCGGTGAAGAGCTGGTCCTCCACCAGCAACGAGCACATCCCTGCCGTGTGGCCTGGCGTGTGCAGCACGGTGATCTCGATCGGGCCAACGCTGAGCGGCTCGCCGGGGATTAGGTCGCCGGTCGCGGCAGGCACCTCAGCGCGCTCCGCCGGGTGGATCAGAACCTCGATCCCCGGATAGGCCTCGAGCAGCGCCTCGAGGTCGCAGACGTGGTCGTAATGGTGGTGAGTCAGCAGCACGTGGGTCGGCGTCATCGCGTGGCGCTCCGCGGCTTCGATCAGTGGCGCAACCGGGCCGCCGGCGTCGACGAAGAAGGCCGCGCCGCCGGGCTCACCGACGAGATAGGTGTTGGTCAGGAAGTCGGGTAGCTCTGAGGATTCAATGATCATGCGCGCAGGCTACGCTACGCAGATGGCGACGTGGCTGCACACCTGTTATCGGATCGGCGAGATCGACAGGTCGGTCGCCTTCTACAACGCGCTTGGTTTCGAAGAGGTTGGGCGCATGCCGATCGGCGACGAGGCGATCAACGTCTTCATGAACATCCCCGGCGACGGCGAGATGCCGCGGCTCGAGCTGACCTACAACTTCGGCGTTGACTCGTACGAGCTTGGAACCGGTTACAACCACATCGCGATTGCGGCAGGGAACCTCGACGAAACCCTGGCGCTCCTCGCCGATCAGGGAATCGAGCCGGAGCGGCCGCCCTACTCGGTCCGTGAGGGCGGCTCGCGGCTCTGTTTCGTGCGCGACCCGGACGGTTACCGGATTGAGCTGATTGAGCGTGACGACTGAGGGCGACTCACGGCTGGCGGTGATCGATCTTGGATCGAACTCCTTCCGTCTTGTCGTCTTTGAAGCCCACTCCGGGGCGGCCTCGCGCGAGCGGCGGCTCAGCTCCTTCTGGCGCGCCGATGATCCTGAGCCGCCGCTCGGCGCTTGGTGGAAGCGAACCGATGAGATTTACGAACCGGTGCGGATTCTCGCCGGTGGCGGCAAGAGCGGCGAGCTAACCGCAGAAGGGCTCGACCGCGCGCTCGCAACGATCGACGTCTTCGCGCAATTCTGCAGCGCATCGGGGCTGCCCGCGGAGGAGATCGAAGCGGTCGCGACGAGCGCAATCCGTGACGCGCCGAACGCCGAAGCGGTGCTCGAGAGCGCGCGCGACGAGCTCGGGCTGACGATCCGCGTCCTCTCACCGGCGGAGGAGGCCCGCTACGGCTACCTCGCAGCGATCAACTCGACCGACCTGCAGAGCGGCACCGTGCTCGACCTCGGTGGCGGATCGCTGCAGCTGGTCGAAGTTGAGGCGCGCGCCGCGACGACGCTCGAATCCTGGCCGCTCGGCGCGGTGCGGATGACGGAGCGCTTCCTCCCCAGCGACGAGCCGGCCGGGGCGAAAGCGATCGCCAAGCTGCGCGGCCACGTCGCAGGCGAGCTTGAGGCTGCCGGCTGGCTGGCACAGAGCGGGCCGCGCATTGTTGGCATTGGCGGGACGGTCCGCAACCTCGCCGCGGCAATTCAGCGCGCTGAAGGAATCGCCGAGTTCGGCGTTCAGGGCTTCAAGATCAAGCGCGGCCAGCTCGACCAGCTGATCGAGCGGCTTGCTGAGATGGATCCGGCCGACCGCGGCTACGTCGCCGGCGTAAAGCCGGCTCGCGGCGACATCATTCTCGCCGGCGCAATTGTGATCGCCGAGGTGCTCGACGCCGGCGGCTTCAAAGCGATCGAAGTGACCGAAGCGGGGCTGCGCGAAGGGATCTTCTTCGAGCGGCTGCTGGCCGAGCGCGAAGCGCCGCTGTTCGACGACGTCCGCCGTGCCAGCGTGCTCAACCTTGCCGCCCAGTACGACCCCAACGCCGCGCACACACGCCACGTGGCGACGCTGGCCTTAGGCCTCTTCGATCAGTTGGCCGCGGCCGGACTGCACGGCGGTGACGACGATGAGCGCGAGCTTCTGACCGCGGCCTGCCTGCTACATGACATCGGCGTTGCCGTCGACTACGACGACCACCACAAACACTCGCGCTACCTAGTGCTCAACGCCGGGCTGCCTGGCTTTACGCCTCGCGAAGTCGCGCTGATCGGCCAGATCATCCGCTACCACCGCAAAGGGATGCCGAGCCTCGGGCCGTTCGCCGGGCTAATGAAGGAGGGCGACGCAGAGCTGCTCGACCGCTGCGCCGTGCTGCTGCGCCTGGCTGAAGACCTTGAGCGCAGCCGCGACCAGCTGGTGAAGGAGGTCGACGCCTCGGTCAACGGCAAGATCGTGACACTCGAACTGGTCGCCGATGGTTCCGCGGAGGTTCCGCGCTGGGCTGTCTCGCGTGAAGGCGAACTCTTTGAACGCGCCTTTAAGCGGCGGCTTGAGCTGACGCCTTTGTAGTCCTCCGCTGCGCTCTGTAGGCTTCGTTTTAAAGCAACAGGGGGAGCAAGAAAATGGGATTCGGCGAAGCAGTATCGGTCTGTTTTAAGAAATCTTTCGTTTGGGAAGGGCGTGCGTCGCGGGCTGAGTTCTGGTGGTTTGAGCTGGCCCAACTGCTGATCATTATCGTTGCCTTGATCATCGATCAGATCATCGGGACTGGCGTCCTCTACATCATCGCTGCGATCGTGTTTATTCTGCCTTCGATCGCCGTGCTAATCAGGCGCCTGCACGACACCGACAGGACCGGCTGGTGGTACTGGATTCAGCTGCTGCCACTGATCGGACTGATCGTGATCCTCGTCTTCACGCTGACGGGCGGCGATGAAGGTGACAACAAGTACGGCCCGAACCCATACGGTTCGGTTGCTCCACCACCGCCTGCCGTCTAGCAGCGCTACGACGCGAGAGACCTGTCGCTGGCCCTAAGCCTGCGGCAGGTCGCGCTCGTCAAAGTCCGGCATGTCGTCTTCGCCGGGACCTACCGGGACAACTACCGGCACTTCTACCGGCTGCTCGCGCGCGACTGCGTCGGCAACTTCGTCTTCGATCCCGAAGGCCGAGCCGTCGCACTGAATCCGCACCCGCTTGGTCGGTACGCGGTCGTCGGAGATGACAGGCAGCCCCCAAAGCTCGTCCCAGCCGATCAGCTGGTGGTCGACCGGGTTGAGCAGAATCGCATTGCCAGGAACCGGGCAGCTGGCGTTGTGCTGATCGAGCGCCTCGCGGATCGCGGCGAGATTCTTGCCTTCAAACTTGCTCACAGAGCTGAGGGTACCGAGGCGTCGCTGGCCGCTGCGTCGGTTCTAGGCGCGCCGGTGGTGCCTGGCGCACCTTGCCGCGGGATCAGCAGCGCAATCAAGGCGCCGATCAGTAGAACCGCCGCGCCGACCGGCAGCGCCGCGCGGACGCCGTCGACGAAATCCTGCGGTGAGGCGTAGCCACCGGCGGCCGCGAAGACGGAGGCCAGCACCGCGACCCCAGCGACGCCGCCGAGCTCGCGGATAGCGTTGGTCGCGCCAGAGGCCTTGCCGGCTTCGATCGGGCGGACCGAGGAGAGGACGGCGTTGGCCGACGGCGCGAAAACCAGCGCCATCCCGGCGCCACCGGCGATGAAGGCGGGGACGAACTCAATGTAAGCGGTGTCGACCTCGGAGATCTCAGCGATCCAAGCTATAGCGAAGGCCTGCAAGGCTAGGCCGGCAACCATCAGCGGCCGCGCGCCGATTCGGTCGGAGAGCAGGCCGGCGATCGGCGCGACGAAGATCGGCATCGCCGTCCAGGGCAAGATTCTCACCCCCGCCTCGAGCGGCGTCATCCCCTGCACCGTGATGAAGAACTGGGAGAGGAAGAAGATCGAGCCGAAGATGCCGAAGAACATCACGAACGAAACGGCGTTGGTCGCTGAGAACGAGCGGCTGCGGAAGAACCGCAGCGGCAACATCGGCTCCTTCGTGCGACTCTCGTGCAGCAGAAAGAAGAAGAGCATCACAAGGCCAAAGGCGATCGAGATCAAGACCGTCGAGTTGCTCCAACCAAGCGCACTGGAACGCACGACACCGAAGGTCAATGGGAAGAGCGCGACGACGGCGAGAACCAGCCCGCGCGGATCAAGGCCGCGGTCGGGGCCAAAGCTCTCGATCAGCTTCCAGGCAGCCAGCGGAGCGATCACAAGCCCGATCGGCACGTTGACCCAGAAGATCCACTGCCAGGAGATTCCTTCCGTGATCGCGCCACCGACCACCGGGCCCATCGCAACGCCGAGGCCCGAGACGCCTGACCAAGCACCGATCGCGAGTCCGCGCTTGCCCTCCGGCACAGCCTCCGAGAGCAGCGTCAGCGAGAGCGGCGTGACGAGCGCAGCGCCAAGCCCTTGAATCGCGCGCGCGGTAACGAGCGTGTCGGCGTCGGGAGCGAGCGCCGCCGCCGCCGATGCAAGCGAGAAAATCATCACGCCGAGCGCAAACATCTTGCGCCGCCCGAAGCGATCGCCCAGCGCGGCGCCGGTCAGCAGGAAGACGGCGAAGCTGAGCGTGTAGGCGTTGACCATCCACTCCAGCGATTCGAGCGGCGCGTTGAGATCAACGCGGATCACCGGCAGCGCGGTCGAAACGACGAGGTTGTCGAGCGTGACCATGAAGAGCCCGATCGAAACGATCACGAAGGTGATCACGGGTCGCGTCGAGGGCTTTAGCGCTGAGTTGGTCATTTCGATTGGAGATTGCTGCGCGTTAGTCAAGCAGCACGCCGGGATTGATCCAAACCGCCCTGCCGCAGGTCGATTCAACGAGATAGAGTGAATTGAAAGCAACTGTCCGTCGCTTTCCTCAGCTAGGAGTAACAATGTCTGCCCCAGACCGCTCGCACGCGATCGACCATGTGATCGTCGTCCTCTTCGAGAACCGCTCGCTCGACAACCTGCTCGGGCATCTTTACGGGCCGGGGGACGCAAAAACCTTCGAGGGGGTGCTCGGGAAGGAACTGAGCAATCCCGTCCCGGCATGGGCGGATCACCAGCCAGCTGACGGCAGTGGCCTTGTGAGCGTCTTTGTGGGCGACAACATGGACGCGCCCAACCCCGACTCCGGCGAGGAGTATGCCCACACCAACACCCAACTCTTTGGCACCCTCGACGATCACAATCGATTCGCTGGCGGCGACGAGATAAAGGCACCGTTCAACGCTCCGCCGGAGGGCGCGACGCCGACGATGGACGGCTTTGTCGCTGACTACATCTCCTTCTTCACTTGGGAGATGGGCCGCCAGCCCACCTACGAGGAGTACGCGCAGATCATGCAGTGCTTCACCCCCGAGCAGGTGCCGGTTCTAAACGGCTTGGCGCGGGAGTTCGGCGTCTTCGACCATTGGTTCTGCGAGGTTCCATCACAGACGTTCATGAATCGCTCCTTCTGGACGGCGGCCACATGCACGCCACTGCCTACTGGAGGCACCACTAACGAGCCGATCGGGCACTGGATCAAAGACAACGTTGCCGAGACGATCTTCAACCGTCTGGAGAAACACGGTCGCAGCTGGAAGGTTTACGTCGAAGGCGACACCGGAGCCTCGCTGACCGGCCTGATCCACTGGCCGGCGCTGCACGAGCGTTTCGCCACCAACTTCGTGCCCTTCAGCGAATTTGAAAAGGATGCCGCCTCAGGCAACCTTCCCGACTTTGCGATGATCGAGCCGAACCTGCTCGTGGGGCACGGTGACTTCCACCCGGCAGCAGGAGCCGCCCTGGTCAAGGGCCTCGAACTTGACGTCGACGTTCCGTCCTCAATCCTCTCCGGCGACGCGTTCTTGCAGCGGATTTTCGACGCCTACCGTGGCATGCGCGCCACCGACGGCGCGAACGTGTGGAACACGACCCTGCTGATCGGCTGGGATGAGCCCGGCGGCACTTACGACCACGTGCCGCCAGGCCCCGTCCCCGCCCCCGACAAGGCAGCTCCCGCAGGGCAGATGGACTTTCGATTCGACCGGTCCGGTTACCGCGTCCCGGCAATCGTCGTCTCGCCGTGGGTCGAGCCAGGCTCTGTTTACAACGACGAGCATCGTCACACCTCGCTGATCGCCACGCTAACCAAGCTGTGGGACATCGGCGGTGCGTTCACCGAGCGCGACAAGGCCGCCAAGCCGATCGATTACGTCTTCAGCAGGGAGACGCCGACCGATCCCGACGACTGGGGCGTCCCGCGCGCCAACCCGGTTCCAAAGTGGCAGATTGACTGGGAGGCAAGCGACCGGACCCTGAGCAACTTGGGCAACGCCGCGATTCCAGGCCTGATCAAGACCGCCAAGGAGAAGGGATGGCCGCTGCCGCCGCAACTGGAGGATCCGAACTTCCACCTCACAACGGACTTGGGATTCCACGCCCAGCAGCTCGTGTTTAAGCACATCTGGCCACTGCTGGGGCCAGAAGGCGAGGACCTAGATCAGATCAAGGCGATCGTCGAGCAGGACCTGACGGACGCAACGAAGCCGGAGAAGTAAGTAGCCGGACTACCCGCTTCAGCCAAGCAGCACGCCGGGGTTGAGGATCCCCGCCGGATCGATCTCTCGCTTGGCGGCGCCGAAAGCCGCCGCAAATAGCTCGGGCCGCTGCTCGTCGTACCACGGGCGATGGTCGCGGCCGACGGCGTGGTGGTGGGTGATCGTTCCCCCAGCGGCGATGATCGCGTCACCGGCGGCCTGCTTCATCTCGTGCCACTGCGCGACCTCATCGCCGCGGCGGGCCGGTGCCAAAACCGTGTAATAAGGAGCGGGCCCGTCGGGATAGAGGTGCGTGAAGCGGCAGCTAACGCGGCACGGCTCGCCGAGCGCTTCCCGCGTGGCGCCGACGACCGCCTCGTGGAACGCGGGAAAGCGGTCCCAAGTGATCGCCGTCTCAAAGGTGTCGGCGAGAATTCCGAGCTGCACGAGCATGTCGCGGATGTACGGCATCTTGATGAACGCCTCGCGCCAATTTCCCTCGGCGGCAGGGCGCGAATCGGTAGGCGCGTCCCACTGCCCGCCGTGGCTGGCTGCAATCTCCAGCGCCCGCTTGAGGTCGTGGTCGACCGAGCCGTCGGTCGATTCAAAGCCGATCACCAGAACTGAGTGCGTGCCGTCGCCGGCACCGGTCTGCTGCGCCTCTAGCTGATCGAGCAGGCGGCAGTTGGCTGGATCGAGGCCGCTCTGAACGATCTCACGCGCGGCCTCGGCGCCGGTCAGGAAATCCCCGAAGCGAACCGCGCTTGATCCTCGATGCTGCGGCCGCGGCTGAACGCGGACCCACGCCTCAGTGATCACTCCCAGCGTTCCCTCGGAGCCAAGCAGAATCCGGTCAGGGCTCGGGCCGGCGCCGGAGCCTGGCAGCCGTCGCGACTGCCAAAGCCCGCTCGGCGTGATCGCCCGGACCGACTCAACAAGGTCGTCGATGTGTGTGAGCCGGGTTGCGAAATGGCCGCCGGCGCGCGTCGCAACCCAGCCGCCAAGCGTCGAGCATTCGAACGACTGCGGGTAGAAGCGCATCGTCAGGCCGTGCTGACCGAGCTGCTGCTCGAGCCTCGGCCCGCTGGCGCCGGCTCCGATCAGCGCCGAGCGCGAAACCGGATCAACTTCGAGCACCTGATCAAGAAGGCCGAGATCGAGCGAACAAGTTCCGTTGAAGCTCGCAGGAACGTCCGGCTCGACGCCGCCGACGACGCTGGTGCCGCCGCCGTAGGGGATTACGGCAACGTTCGATGAGCTTGCCCACGCGAGCAGCTGCTCGATCTCTTGCTCATTACTCGGCCGCGCGACAAGGTCTGGAACGTGCTCGTAGATGCCGCGGAAGGCTCGAATTGTGTCGAGGTAGGAGGATCCGTAGCTGTGCTCGGCGCGCTCCTCTTTGCTCTGGGAGCAGATCGCGGCAAGTGAGCCGCCGGGCGGCTCGAGCGCTGGCTCAGGTAGCTGAACGCTCTCAAATGGCGCAGCAGCTTCGGGCTCCTGGGGGCCGAAGCCGAAGAGCGGCTCAATCCCCGGCGCGGCTGCCGCGGCCTCGGCGGCGCCGATCGCGGCATCCTCGAAACCCCACCCCCAACGGCTGCGCGTACGCTTGCTCACGCTTGAGACCGTACTCTGAGCAGAGTGTCGATGGCTCCCGGAATACTCGCCCGCGGGCCCTGGTCACCGGACCAGGTGACTGCTCGCTGGGCGGAAGAGATGTTTGAGCCTTCGCCACAGCTGACCGCCGACGCCGACGCCGCGGTCGCAGCGCTCGCTGAGCGCGGCTCCCCCAGCCACGACGGGCTTGGCGCCCGCTTCATCAGCCACGAGCTTGCAGACGATGGCCAATTGACGATCAACCTGCAGCCGTCACGCTGGTCGCTGCGGCTAAACGAAGCTGACGCAGCCAACTCGGTGGCGGCGCTCTGCGCCGTGCGCGACTGCGAAGGCCGCTGGCTTGCCGGTCGGCGCGCAGCTTGGCTGGCGTCGTGGCCTGGGCGCTGGGCGCTGGGTGCAGGAGGCGCCGTCGACTTTGGTGAGAGCCCGGCCGAAACGCTGGCCCGCGAGCTCCAAGAGGAGTGGTCGGTCAGCGCCGAAGAGATCCGCTGCGAGGCGCTCGTGATGCTGCCAAACGCGATGGTGATGTTGATCGGCCAGGCCTGGCTGCCCGAAGGCGCGGCGGTGACCCCCGACGATGAGCACGACGAGCACGCTTGGTGGCCAGCGCAGGTTGACGATTGGCCCGACGAGGCCGACGAGCCACTGCGGCGAATGGCGACGCTGCTGAGCCAGGTGCCACGATGAGCGACGCGGCCCAAGCGCCCAAGCAGCGCGGCCCAAGCCTCTCTGAGGGCACGCTGAAGAGGCTCTCGTTTGCGCACTCAACGGTCTACATCTGCTTGCTCGTGGTCTGGCTCGTGCCGGGCCTAGCCGTGGCCACCTCAATCTTCGGCTTTGTTCACGGGTTCGGCTGGATCCTGATGGTGCTGCTGATTCTGCTGGCGCTGCGGGCCCGAGTTGTGCCCCTGCGCACGGCGACGGCCGTCGCCGTGCTCGGCGGGATTGCGCCGTTCTTCGGCAGCTACGAATTCTTCCGCGCCGGCCGCCGCCGCGAGGGCGCTGGCAGCCTCGGCGGCGAAGTTGCCAGTGAAGCTGGCGTTGCGGCGCAGGGCACCAGCCCCGGCGGCCGCTAGCATCAGCTGAAGATCGATAGATGGCGGTTTCCACAACAGTTCAGGTGACGCTCCCGGCGATGGGCGAGTCGGTGAATGAAGGCACCGTTCTTGAGTGGCTGAAATCGGAGGGCGACCAAGTTGAGGCTGGCGAAACACTGGTCGAGATCTCAACCGACAAGGTCGACGCTGAGATCCCCTCGCCGGCCTCCGGAACGCTGCTGAAGATCCATGCAGCTGCCGGTGAGACGGTCGAAATTGGCGCCTTGCTGGCTGAGCTTCAGGCTGGCGAAGCGGCCGCTTCCAACGGTTCCCCGCCGCCGCCAGCCGCGCCCGACGCCGACCGAGCGCCAGCCGAAATAATTGACATCGTCGCCCCCTCGGCCGGTGAATCGGTCAGCGAAGGGACGCTGCTCGAATGGCTCGTGAAGCCCGGCGACAGCGTCGATGACGGCCAAACGATCGTTGAGTTCTCAACCGACAAGGTCGATGTTGAGCTTCCGGCACCTGCCAGCGGAAAGATCACCGAGCTGCTCGCCAACTCGGGTGACACGATCGCCGTCGGTCAACTGATCGCTCGAATGGAGCTCGGCGCCGGGGCTCCCGCAGGAGCTGCTGGCGACGACAAACCGGCCGTCAGCAATGGCAGCGCAGCGACCGCTTCGGTTCCCGATGGCGTCCGTGCCTCACCGGTCGCCGCGCGCGTCGCGGCGGCTGAAGGTGTGGCGCTTGAATCTGTCAGCGGCAGCGGCGCCGGCGGCCGCGTTACAAAGGCAGACGTACTGGCCGCCAGCTCCGGCGGGAACGGAGCGGCCGCCAGCTCCGGCGGGAACGGAGCGGCCGCAGCGGCCAGCGTGACAGAGCTACGCGGCGGCGCGGCGATGCTCGCCCGTTACATGGACGAGAGCCTCACGATCCCGACCGCGACCTCTATTCGAACGATCCCCGTGACACAGATGGACGCGCGCCGCCAGGAGCTGAAGGCGGCCGGGCATAAGGTTTCCTTCACACACCTGATCGCTTGGGCGATTGCGCGAACGGCGGCCGACCAGATGCCGGTGATGACGCACCACTTCCTCGAGCAGGACGGCAAGCCGATGCGCGCCGATGACGGCGGCGTCAATCTCGGCATCGCCGTAGACGTAGAGAAGAAGGACGGCTCGCGCACGCTGATGGTGCCGGTGATCACAAACGCCGGCGCTATCGACTTCGTCGCCTTCAAGGCCGCCTTCGATCAGCTGATCGAGAAGGCCCGCACCAACACGCTCTCGGCCGATGATCTCGTCGGAGCCAACATGACGCTTACAAACCCAGGTGGAATCGGAACCGGCGCATCGGTGCCGCGCTTGATGCCGGGCCAGGGCACGATCGTCGCGACCGGCTCGATCGGCTACCCGGTTGGGCTCGAAAACGCCGGTGCAGCGATCGGCGCCGAGAAGGTGATGACGATCACCTCAACCTACGACCACCGCGTGATTCAAGGCGCGGAGTCGGGCCGTTTCCTTCAAGCCGTTGAGGCTCAGCTCAGCGGTGAGAACGAGTTCTATGACCAGCTCTTCGCGTCGCTCGGAGTGCCGCTTGCGCCGCCTGCGCCTGCGCCTAAGGCCAGCCCCAGCGTGGCTGCTGCGAGCGGCGGCGACGACCTCGAATTGATGCAGGCGGTGCAGGCGGCGACCGCGCTGGTCAAGGCCTTCCGCACCCACGGCCACCTCGCCGCGACGCTCGACCCGCTCGGCACCGAGCCGGTTGGCGACCCGGCGCTCGATCCGGGGCCGCTCGGCCTAACCGACGCGCTGATGCGGCGAATCCCATCAAAGCTGCTGCGGATCTACGTTCCCGGCGAAAACCTCGCCGAGTCGCTCCCCTACCTGCGCGACGTTTACACCGGCACGATGGCTTACGAGAGCGAGCACATCGCAAGCCACCGCCAGCGCCACTGGCTGCGCGAGCGAATTGAGGGCAGCGTCTACCGCAAGCCGCTCCAGCCGGAAGCCCAGCGCGCGCTGCTGCGCCGACTGCTGGCCGTAGACGCGCTCGAACGCTTCATGCACAAGGCATATCTCGGCCAGCAGCAGTTCTCAATCGAGGGCCTTGACATGACCGTGCCGATGATCGACGAGGCGGTTGAGCTGGCAGCGGAGGCCGGTGCGCGCGAGGTAGTGATCGGGATGGCCCACCGCGGCCGCCTCAACGTTCTCGCCCACAACCTCGGCCGCCCTTACGAGACGATCTTTGGCGAGTTCGAAGGAACTTCGACCGTTCAGGTTGTCAAGGCGGTGACCGAGATCCCTCAAGGGGGAACCGGCGACGTCAAGTACCACCATGGCTACAAGCGCGACTTCACCTTGCGCGAAGGCGCAAGCGTGCTGGTCAAGCTGGAATCAAACCCAAGCCACCTGGAGTCTGTTGACCCCGTCGTGATCGGCGCCACTCGTGCGGCGCAGACGAACCGCAGCGGGCGGGTAGCGGAGCGCAACCCAACTTTGGCGATGCCGGTGATCCTTCACGGCGATGCTGCGATGCCTGGCCAAGGCGTCGTCGCTGAAACCTTCAACCTCCAGGGCCTCGACGGCTACAAGGTCGGCGGCACTCTGCACCTGATCCAAAACAATCAGGTTGGCTTCACGACCGACATCGAAGACGCCCGCTCAACTCACTGGGCCTCCGACCTGGCGAAGGGCTTCGACGTACCGATCATCCACGTCAACGCCGATGATGTTGAGGCCTGCATCTCGGCCGTCGACCTCGCGATGGCATTCCGCGCAGAGTTTGGCCACGACGTTCTGATCGACCTGATCGGCTACCGCCGCTTCGGCCACAACGAGGCCGACGAGCCGGCTTACACGCAGCCCGAGATGTACGCCGCAATCAAGCGCCACGACCGTGCCTGCACGCTCTACGCCGAGAAGCTGATCGCGGCCGCAGTAGTAACGCGCGACGAGGTAGACGCCTGGCAACAGCAGGCCTGGGACACGCTCAGCGGTGAGCACCAGGAGCTCAAGGCTCGAATCGAAGAGGCGGCAGCGCTCGAGAGCCCGGAGCAGGCTACCGGCGAGTATCTGCTCGATCGCACGAAGAGCCCGAAGATTGACACCAAGGTCTCCGATCAATCGCTGCGCCTGCTCAACGAGCAGCTTCTGACGGTCCCCGAAGGCTTCGATACCCACGGCAAGCTCGAGCGCCAGCTCGAGCGCCGCCGCGTCGCGGTCGGCGAGCAGGGCGGAATCGACTGGGCTCAGGCCGAGTCGCTTGCGCTCGCCTCGCTGCTAACGGAGGGCGTGCCGATCCGCCTTACCGGCCAGGACTCCGAGCGCGGCACCTTCAGCCAGCGCCACCTCGTCTTCCACGACGAAACGACCGGGCTTACCTACGCGCCGATTCAGCACCTGCCGGAGGCGCAGGCGCCGATCGAAGTCCACAACAGCCCTCTCTCCGAGGCCGCCTGCCTTGGCTTTGAATACGGCTACGCGCAGGAATCGCCGGACACGCTTGTTCTTTGGGAGGCTCAGTACGGCGACTTTGCCAACGGCGCGCAGGTGATCATCGACCAATTCATCGCGAGCGGTCTTGCCAAGTGGGGCGAGAGTTCACGCCTGACGCTGCTGCTGCCCCACGGCTACGAGGGCGCCGGTCCAGAGCACTCTTCAGCGCGGCTTGAGCGCTTTCTTCAGCTCTGCGCCGAAGGCAACATGCGCGTCGCCAACCTGACGACACCAGCCCAGTACTTCCACCTGCTTCGCCGCCAGGCGACGATTGCCAAGCGCCGGCCGCTGGTGATCATGACTCCGAAGTCGCTACTGCGCCTGCCGCAGGCGACAAGCCGGCTGAGCCATCTAACCGAGAAGCGCTTCTACCCCGTTCTGGCCGAACCGCGTGTGCCAGCCGAGAAGGTCACGCGGCTGCTGCTCTGCACCGGGAAGATCTACTACGACCTTGTCGGCAACGAGCGTCGCGAGGGCAACGAGAGCGTCGCGATCGGCCGCGTAGAGCAGCTCTACCCATTCCCCGAAGGCGACCTGCGCGAACTCTTCGCTCGCTACCCGAACCTTGAGGAGATCGTCTGGGTGCAGGAGGAGCCGCGCAACATGGGCGCGCGCGAATACATGTTCCCGCGCCTGATGCAGATCCTCCCCGAAGGCTTCGAACTTGGCTACATTGGCCGCCCCGATCGGGCCTCGCCAGGAGAGGGCTACCCCGCCGCTCACAATGCCGAGCAGCAGCGCATCCTCGCCGACGCGCTCGATCCTCAGATCGAAGTCAGCCCGTTCCCGGACAAAACTCCGGGCGAACGCTGATCAGGCCGAAATAAACTCGAGATCGATCGTCAGCTTGACGTCGTTCGAGAGCGCGAAGCCACCCTTCGGCAGCGGCGCGTTCCAATCGAGGCCAAAGTCGTTGCGGTCGATCGTCGTCTCAAGTCCGACGCCGAGCTTCGTGTTGCCCATCGCGTCTTCGGTTGCATCGGTGATGTGACCGCTTGCAACGACCGAGTGGGTGGTGCCCTTGATCGTCAGGTCGCCGACAACCTCAGCCTTCTCGCCGTCTCGGCTGACGGAGGTCGAAACGAAGCTGATCTCCGGAGTGTTCTCGGTGTCGAAGAACTCCGGGCTCTGGAGGTGGGCGTAGAGGTTCTTGTCTTTGACCGCGATTGCGTCGGTGCGGACCTTGCCACTAAGCGAGATCTGGCCGTCGACTTCGGTCAGCGTCGCCTCGATGTTGTCGAAACTTGCGCGGAAGTTTGCCACCAGCATGTGGCGGACTGAGAACGCAGCAGTTGAGTGCGACTGGACAAGGTTCCAAGTGTGTGAGGCGATTGAGTCGGTCATGTTGCCTTTCGGAGGAGAGTAGTTGCGTACGCAACCATAGCAGATTCTCCTCGCTAGCTACCGGCAGCTGCCACGATGGTGGTGTGTGGAGCCAAACTCAGATTACGCTTCAGCCTCGGCCACGTGGCGTTCACCTTGTGACCGGCGAGGTGCTGGGCGCGTTGGACGAGCTTGAAATCTTCTCGGTCGGCCTCTGCCAGCTCTTCATCCGCCACACCTCGGCCTCGCTGACGCTGGGCGAGAACGCTTCGCCCGACGTGCGCGACGACACGCTCAGCTGGCTCGATGCCGCCGTGCCTGAAAGCTTTCCGTGGACCCACACACTCGAAGGCGCCGACGACATGCCGGCTCACATCAAGAGCATGATCACCGGCCCGTCGCTGTTGCTGCCGATCGCCAGCGGCTCGCTCGCCCTAGGCACCTGGCAAGGGATCTACCTCTGCGAACACCGCGACCATGGCGGGCCACGATCGCTCGTCGCGACGCTAAGCGGCGAGAGCTCCTCCGGAAGTTAAGCTCAGCGGCCCTTCCAGACCGGCTCGCGCTTCTCGGTGAAGGCAACTGCGCCCTCTTGCGCGTCCTCTGAACCAAAGACAGGGCCGGCGATCTCCATCT
>CAJBXY010000075.1 GCA_903959665.1 uncultured Solirubrobacterales bacterium
CAGCGGCATTTACTGCCGAGACCGTTACGCGCGCGCTCAGCGCTGAGCGCTTCCTCCACGCGCTGCGCAGTTTGCGGCGGTTGGAAGCGCTGAGCTTCACGAACATCGTCTTCGACTTCCCACCCCTTGACGCAACGTAGCTGGCGCGGTTCATCGCGTAGCTGCGGCTTCGCTTGGCGCCGCGCGAGCGCGAGCGCATCGTTGCCTCGGCGACAAGCTGGCAGCTCTCCTTCGGGCAGCGGACGCGCACTGGGATCGCGCCGCTGCCAAACCTCTTTCGCGTGCTCGCGGCGACCGTTAGCTGCGGGCCCGCTGCGGCCGGGCCGCCTCCGGCTTCTCCGCCTCCGGCTTCTCCGCCCCCGGCTTCTCCGCCGGCGTCTCCGCCTCCCGCCGGGCTATCGACAAGGCCAGGGTTCGCCTCAGCGGGGCTCTCGCCTGGCTGGGCTCCTGGAGCGATGCCGCCGAGGTTGAAATCAATCTCACCGATGTTGAGCGCTGCGCCCTCGCGCAGCAGGTCGGTGACGTCAACGCCGAGCGGTGTGACTCGCCAGCGGCGCGCTATCTCCGCCAGCCGTTCGCGCTCGGCGGCGTCGGCGGCTGCGCGTGCTCTGCGCTCCGCATCAGCGGCAAGCCAGGCACGCTCGCGCAGCGCCAGCGCGCCCTGGGTCTCGTCGCCCCAGCCGTCATGGTCACGGTCGGCTTCGATTGTGTACTCCACCTGCATTGCGTTAGTCATCGCTCGGAGGCAGGAGAGAGACTCGCCGTTGTAGGCGAAGTTGTTGTCCGGGTGGCAGTTTCCGTAGTAGAGACCAGTGTTGCCGCCTGGGCTGTTGTAGCCCTGATACTGGAAGGTCGGATAGCAAGGAGAAAAGGAAACCGGGTTCTGATTTCCTGCCATTCCGACATTCAGCTCACCGGTCTCAATTGGTGGCCGCGGCAAGCCGAAGGCCCCCATCACGCCTCCTCGGCCGGGAATCCCTTCGCCGCCCGGCGCGTCGCCTCGGCCCTCCATTGGTGTGCGCGATTGTCCGTGCATGCAGAGCCCGCCGTCAGCGGCCATTTTGATGTTGTTGGTGGCGTCATAGGTCGCAGTCCGACCCGCAGCCCCTGAGCGCCAGGCTTGTAGCCACTGCGGGTCACTTTCGACTGGTGCAACCGAAAGCCAGTCGTCTTCTCGGACGGCGGCGCGAGCGTTCGCGAAGGTGTAAACCGTGGGGCGTCCGGCACCAGGCCCGTCTTGAGTGACCACGCGCGCGTAGCCATTGCCAGTTGAGTTGAATCGCGAGCGCGAGGGATCTTCTGCAGGCCACTGGTTCGCTTGAACGAAGTTGACCTCACCTTGCTTGACCATCCGCGCCTCCATCACGCAATCAGCTGATGAGGTCGTCACAACTACCTGTTGTGGGCTCCTGTTGTTACGGCAGGTGGTTCCCGGGTAGCGCGGGTTGGAATTATCCGGTTGCCAAAGCGAGAATTTGAATGAGCGGCTGCCGTTGTAGGCAACCTTAATCCGCACCTTCGTGATTATTCCGCCAACCCGTACGCGCCTCAGTGCTGCGCCCGCGGAATCTTTCGTGGTGATGATTGGCGCGCCGAAGAGGAGGTTGTTGTAGCGGATCGACCGCGGGTAGTTGTCGAGCCCACGCCCCCCGTTGTCGATGTTTCCCGCGACCGATCCGAATGTGAACGCTGTCGCCGGCGGCGCGACGCCCAGCAACGCGACCGCTGCGACCGCTGCGACCGCTGCGACTGGTAGTTGGGCTTTTAGACCAGAACGAATCATCACGCTCTTTCACTAATTACACACGAAATAAGAAAAAGTTGCGCCAATCCTTAATCCGGTCTTTGGTTGGCGGAGCGGCCGGAGGTACGAGCGGCTGCGGAGTGTGCTCAGATGCCCGCTGCGAAGCGTAGTTGGCGCTCTTCTGCCGCGGCGAGGATCGCGGCGGCCAATGCTTGCGGCTCCGATTGGCAGGCCTCCAACTGTTCAGGACCGAGCAGGATCTCAAAGCCAGCTCCGCTGATCGCTGCGAGCACGCAAGGTGTGGCTGAAGCGCTCGCCAATCTGAGCTCGGGTGAGCGCTCGTCCAGGTGGATGGCCTCGAAAGGCACTGGAAGTTCGGCGCTCTCGCGCTTCCATTCGGCCTTCTCGCGGAAGCTGCCGTGGGTGATCTCGCAGAGCGCGCAGTGGGCCCTTCCGAGCCGTGCGCCAAACCAGTAGCGCAGCTCGCCGGCAAGCGTTCCGTTGGCGTTGTAGACGCCGACGAGTGAGACGATCTCAGGTGACGCGCCGGGCATAGTGCTGCGGTTATAGAGCATCGCTGTAAATGTTCGTGGCGTAGGCTGGTTCTGTGGCCGCACCGACCTTCGATCTTCAATCGCACTCGACCGCCTCGGACGGCGCGCTGCCGCCGGCCGCTGTCGTCGCGGCTGCGCACGCGGCCGGCGTTGAGCTGCTGGCGCTGAGCGATCACGACACCGTTGACGGGCTCGACGAGGCCTTTGAAGCCGCCGCAGCGACCGACGGCGCGCTGACGCTGGTGAGCGCGGTTGAGATCTCCTCGCTCGACCTTGGCGACAAGGATCTCCACATCCTCGGTTATGGCATCGATCACCACGACCCGGTGCTGCTGGCGCGGCTCCAGCTTTGGCGCGAAGACCGCTGGACGCGCGGCGAGAGAATGGCCGAGGCGATGCGCGAGAACGGTTGGCACG
>CAJBXY010000076.1 GCA_903959665.1 uncultured Solirubrobacterales bacterium
AAACCGAAGCGTTCGTAGAGCGCGATCGCTGGAGCGTTGGTCGGCCGCACCTCAAGCGTGATCTGCGCCTGCGTGCCGACACGCCCGAGGATCTCGTTGATCATCGCCGAGGCGATCCCGCGGCGCTGGAGGTCAGGGTCGACGGAGACGTTCATGATGTGCCAAACCTGATCGAAGCGGGAACAGATCACGTAACCGACGAGATGGCCATCGCGGATCGCGGCCAAGCAGATTCCCTCCGGCTTGCTCAGTTCGAGAACGAACATTGCGAGTGACCAAGGTGTCGGAAATGCCCGCCGCTCGATCGCGATCACGCTCGGCAGATCAGCGAAGACGAGGCGGCGAATTTCAGCTGTTGTCGAGGTCATCTGGTCTCTTTGCGGGCCTGTAGCGAAATCTCAGCGTCGGGCTGACGCACGTAGCGGGGAACCAGCGCTGCTGCCGCAACCGGCTCGCCAGCGGCGGCCAGTTGGCAGAGTGCTGCGCCGCCTATCTGGTGCAACGCTGAACGATCATCGGGAACTGCAATAACGCCAGTTTCCAGCTCTTTTCGAAAGATTAGCGCGCCGTCGCCGACGCAAATAGTTGGCGTCGCCTCTGCACCTAAAGCTGCAGCCAATCGCTGCGGCGGGCAGGCCTGCTCGGCAACGCTCTGCTCGCCGCCCGGTAACCAGGCCGCGATGTACGCCTCTCCCCTGCGCGCGTCGGCCACGGCGGCAATCTGCATCAGCGGTTCTGCCGCGCGGGCCGGCAGCGTCAGCGCTGCCAACGTAGGGACGGCTACCAACTCTGCCCCGCTCGACTGCGCCAGGCCCTGCGCTGTTGCGACGCCAATGCGCAGTCCTGTGAAGGTCCCCGGCCCAACACCGACCCCGACGCGGCCGACCTCGCCCCAGCCGATCCCTGCCTGAGCCAACGCCTGCTCGCAGAGACTGAGGAGCCGTTCAGCGTGGCGCGGCCGCTCGTCGGCTGTCGGCCGATCGGCCAGCTCGCAGATTAGATCGCCGCCGATGCTGAGGCCGACGACCGTCGCCGGCGTCGCCGTGTCAAAGGCAAGAACGGCCTTCGCCTTTCCCATCAAACGGACCCTCGGATAATTCGGATCGTGCGCTGCGACTCGCTGAGGTGACCGAGCTCGACGCGGAAAGAAGCGGGAATTGTCGCGATCACGCCGACCGCGGCCTCGGACTGCTGCGGCCACTCGATGAAAGTTATGCGGCTTGGGCCGACCTCGTCGTCGAGCAGCCCGGCCTCCTCCCCGCTCGCTCCCTCAAGCCGCTGGCAGTCAAGGTGAGAGATCAGAAGGTCGCCTTGTTCGTAGCGATTGCAAACGGTGTAGCTCGGGCTCGTCACGGCCCCATTGAAGCCGAGCGCGCGGCAGGCGCCGCGGATGAAGGTCGTCTTGCCGCAGCCGATCTCACCGCAGACGTGGATGACGGTGCCGGCTGCGAGCTGATCGGCGAGCTCAGCGGCGAGCGCTTCAGTCTCTTCGGCTGAAGCGGTGACGACTAA
>CAJBXY010000077.1 GCA_903959665.1 uncultured Solirubrobacterales bacterium
AGATCAACCTGGTACCAGGTCATCAGCGAGATCACGAAGAGGGCGACGGCGCCGGCGATCGCCAGCAGCGGCCCGAAGAGGCGGTGGTTGCGCACCGGCTCATCCTAGGCGGCGCGGCGGTTGGCGCGTGGCCTGCGCGAAGGGTGGGGGGGAAGAGTCGCGCGCCGCGCCCTACTGGGGGCATGATCAATCGAGACCGAGCCACGATCCTCCTAATCGAAGAAGATGACGCCACGCGTACCTTCCTCGCCGACCATCTCACCGCAGACGGCTACGACATGCTCGTGGCCGACTGCGTCCGTGACGGAATCCGCCACCTTGAGGCCAGCTACCCCGACCTTGCGCTGATCGACGTCGACCTGCCGGATTCGTCCGGCCTCGATTTAGTTAGCCACGTTCGCGAAGCCGATGGCGTTGCCAGCCGAATCGACCCGCAGGTTCCGATGATGCTGCTGAGCGCGCGCTGCGGCGAGCTTGACCGCGTGCGCGGCTTTGAGCGCGGCGCCGATGATGTCGTTGAGAAGCCGTTCAGCTACCGCGAGCTGCGCTGCCGCGTTGAGGCCTTGCTGCGGCGCGCCGATCCCGGCCGATCCGGCGGCCGCCTCCGTGTTGCAGAGATTGAGCTCGACACCGCTTCGCGGACGGCTCTGCTCGGCGGCTCGGTGCTGGAGCTGAGCGCGAAAGAGTTTGCGCTGCTGCGAGTACTCGCAGCCGACCCGACCCGCGTCTTCACGAAGGCCGAGCTGCTGCGCACCGTTTGGGGCCGGCGCACAGTCGGTACCACGCGCACCTTGGACTCGCACGCCTGCCGCCTACGGCGCAAGCTCGGCGTCGATGGCGGGCGCTACGTCGTCAACGTTTGGGGTGTCGGATATCGCCTCGTCGACGCACCTGCGCTGGTTGAGGAGCGCGAGCTGCGCGAGGAGATTGCGCTGGCGGCGTGAGTCGCCGCCGGCGCGCGCTGATGCTTGGCGGAGTGGCTCTCCTGCTCGGTGCGCTGGCCGCCTCGGAGGTAGCAGGGCGCGAAGCCGAGATCGAGCAACGGGTCGGCAGCCCGGTCAAGGTAGTGGTGGCGATCAAGCCGATTCCCCGCGGTCAAGCGATAGAGGCAGCGATGTTGGCGCTGCGCGAACTTCCTGAAAAGTTCGCGCCCGATCAGTCGTTCGCGGACGCAGACCAGCTGATTGGCGCGCGCGCAGCTGTGACGATCCCTGCAGGCGCCGATCTCCAGCCGGCTTTGCTGCAGGGCGCCGACGCTGGCGCCGGCGGTGCCTTGGTGGCTGCCGGAGCCAACGAACGGCTCGCGCGCGTGATCGTCGTCGGCGATGCTGATGAGATCACGCCGGGCAGTCGCGTTGATCTGCTGATCACGCGCGACACCGCCAACGGTTCGGCGACAACGCGGGTTGGCCTTCGCGACGCAGAAGTTGTTGAAGCGGCGCCGGCCTCGGCCGTCGCCGAAGGCTCCAGTGCAGGGCTGCCGCGGGTCGCATTAACGCTGCGGGTCAGTCTCGAGCAGGCCGTCCTTCTGGCCGAGGCTCAGAGCGCGGCGCGCGAGCTGCGCGCGTTGCCGCGCCCGCCGGCAGCGAAGCGATGAACGCGCGCGAGGGCGAGCAGATCGAAGCGATTGCCGCCCGCTTTCACACGATCCTGCTGGAGCAGGCGCGGGAAGGATCCGCCGGCATTGAGATGGCGACCGAGCTGGCAGCGCTCGTAGACCGCAGGGCCGCGGTGCTCAGTTCGGAGAGCCGGGCTCTGATCGTGCAGCGGATCACCGAACGCGCGCTCGGAGCCGGGCCGCTCGAACGGCTGCTGCGCGACCCGCAGGTCGACGAGATTCTCGTCAGCGGCACGAAACCGATCTGGGTTGAGCGCGGCGGTCGTCTCGCTGTGACAGATGCCAACTTTGAGAGCGATGACCAGCTCCGTTTGACGATTGAGCGACTGTTGGCGCCAGCCGGCAGGCGCGTTGATGAAGCCGAGCCGCTCTGCGACGCGCGCCTGCCGGATGGCTCGCGGGTCAACGTTGTGCTGCCACCGCTCGCCGTCGACGGGCCGGCGCTGAGCATTCGCCGCTTCCGTCCGCGCGGGCTTTCGGCCAGCCAGCTGGTTGAGCTTGGCTCGTGGTCAGCGGAGCTCGTCGAGATTCTCACCGATGCGATCGAACGCCGACTGAACATCCTCGTCTGTGGCGGCACCGGATCAGGGAAGACGACGACGCTGGCGGCGATCGCCGGGCTGCTCGAAGCCGACCAGCGCGTCGTGACGATCGAGGACACAGCTGAACTTCGGCTCAATCTCAGCCACGTCGTGCGGCTCGAAGGACGGCCGGCCAGCATCGAGGGTCGCGGTGAGGTGACGATCCGCAGCTTGGTCCGCAACGCCCTGCGGATGCGCCCCGACCGCATAATCGTCGGTGAGGTTCGCGGCGCCGAAGCGCTCGACATGTTGATCGCCCTCAGCACCGGGCATGACGGTTCGCTTACAACGATCCACGCCGGCTCGCCAGCGGAAGCGTTGAGGCGGCTTGAGACGCTCGCCTTGATGGCCGATGTTGGGCTTCCGCACGGCGCTATTCGAGCTCAGGTGGCCGAGGCAATCGACCTCGTCGTCTTTCAGCTGCGCGACGGCGCCGGGCTGCGACGGGTGGCGAGCGTTGATCGCGTAGTGGCAGGGGATGGTGCGATCGCCACGGAGACGGTCTATCCCGCGCCGGCCCGCGGGCGATGAGCTCGGCTGCCTTGCTCGCCGGGCTTGCCGCAGCGCTGGCGGTGGTTGTCGGCTGGGAGCTGCTGGCTGGGCTTGAACGGGTGGCGCTTCTGCGAGCCGTGGCGGCGGTTATCGCGCCTGCGCAGGCGGCTGGAAGCGATGGCCGCGGCGCTGCAGTAACCGAGCGCCGCAGGTTGGCCCTGATAACGGCCGCGGCCGCTGCGCTGCTGGGGTGGTCAGCGCTGGGCCTAGTGCCGGCGCTGATGTTGGCTTCGTGCGGGCCGCTCGCGGCCGTGGCCGTGATCCGCGCGCGCCAGCGGCGTTGGAGGCGAAGCGTCAACCACGACGCTGCCCCGGCTGCTCGCTCGCTCGCCGATTCGCTCGCTGCAGGTCACTCGCTCAGCGTCGCAGTCGCTAGCGCCGCAAGCGAAGCAGCGGTATGCGTTAAGACGCGCTGCGTTCTTGGCGAGGTCGCCGCTTCGGTCGCGATCGGCCTCAGCCCAGGTGACGCGCTAGAAGCGATGCGCCTGCGCTGCGGCGACGGGCCGTGGGAAGCGATCATCGCTGCAATCCAACTGCAGCGACGCACGGGGGGAGATCTAGCCCGGCTTCTGCGCGAGCTGGCCGCCGATCTGGACGGTGTTGCCCGGGCACGGCGCGAAGCGCGCGCGGCCAGCGCGCAGGCCCGCCTGACGGCGCGGATCGTCTTGGCGATGCCTCTGCTTGGCGCGTTGATCTTCGCGCTGGCAGCGCCCAGCGCGCTCGCCTTGATCTTCAGCTCGCCGCTTCCGAGGGGGCTCGTGGCGCTGGCCGCGCTATTTCAGCTGGTGGCGCTAGTCGCGGTGCGCCGGGTGGCGCGCGTGCAGCAATGATCAGCTTCAGTGCGATCAACGCTGCGCTGGCGACCGGCTGCGGGGTCTTCGCCTTCGGCGAGCTGTTGCTGCTGCGCGCCGACCAGCGGGCCGCTGCAGATCGGGCGGTTGGCTCGCGCGGGCAGTGGCTGCGCGCGCGCTTTGGTCGCCTGACTGCCCCGGCGGCGCCTGGCGACCTTGCTGCGTTGGTCGATGCCGCCGGCGCCCCAGGCGGCTACAGCGCGAAGGAGCTGATGGGGGCGAAGTTGGCCGCCGCAGCTTGTGGCCTGCTGCTGGCACTGGTTGCTGCCGCCATCTCGGCGGGAGGGCAGACGGCGCTGCTGGTGGTAGCGCTGCCGGTGGCCTTCTTCCTCTTCCCCGACCTGATGCTGCGCCGCCGCGCCGCTCAGCGGCGCCGGCTGCTTGAGGCCGAGCTGCCGATGGTGAGCGATCGGATCCTGCTGGCGATAAGGGCGGGCCTACCGCTCGGCCGAGCGCTGGCGGGCGCAGCCGAGCATGGGCGTGGGCTACTGGCGTTAGAGCTGGGGCGCGCCGACGCGGTGATCCGTTTGGGGGCGTCGAGAGCAGAAGCGCTCGCGCAGCTTGAGCGGCGTTGCCCGCTGCCGGAGGTTGTCGCGCTTGTCGCGGCGATCCGGCGGGCAGACCGTTACGGGGCGGCGCTGGAGCCGTTGCTCGCTGCCTTGGCTGCCGGCGCGCGCGCCGATCACCAGCGCAGGATCACAGAACGAGCGCAGAGCGCGGCGCCGAAGATCCAGCTGATCGTGGCCCTTCTGCTCGTTCCTGCGGCAATTTGTTGCGTCGCAGCAGGAATGATTGCCGGTCTTGGCGGTGGCTGAAAAGTGAGCGCTAGAGCCAGTGTTTATCGCGCTTTTCGAGGAATTCTGGCAGCGGCTTGGGGAGCGCGGAAGGAGCGATGTGGGAAATAATGTGCATTTGGGGTTGACATGTGGGGTGAAGTGGGTACTATCCGAATCGCAGACCGGGGTGGAGGGGTTCCTCCCACTCCTCCACCTCGGCCCGCAACTACTTATCTCGCTGGCGACAGGCGAGGCCCCAGCTGGCATTCAGCGGAACTTTCGACCACACATTCGACGCGAAGAACCGGCTTACCGTGCCGGTCAAGTTCCGCGCATCACTGAGCGATGGGGTTGTAGTCGCCAAGGGCGTCGAGCGCTGCGTCTCAGTTTGGACTCCCGATGAGTACGAAGCCTTCGTCGCTTCGGCGCTTGGCGAGCTGAACCCGCTCTCGCCGCAAGCCCGCGACCTGCAGCGCTACTTCTCAGCCAACGCGGTTGAGACGGAGCTAGATGCCGCCGGCCGCGTGATGGTGCCGCCATTTCTGCTTGAGCACGGCTCGCTAGGCAAAGACGTCGTCGTAACCGGCGCCGGCCCGTGTATTGAGATTTGGGACCGCTCCGCTTGGGCGACTGAGAACGCCAAGCTCGCAGCCGACGTGCTCGACATCACAGCGACCCTTGGCCAGGCCAACTGAGATGCTGCTGATGCGCACCGACCACGTTCCCGTTCTCGCCAATGAGCTGGTCGCTGTGCTCGATCCGCGCGCCGGCGAAGTGGCCGTTGACGCAACCTTTGGCGCCGGCGGCCACAGCCGCCGGATTGCCGAGAAACTTGGTCCTGACGGGCTGCTGGTGGCAATCGATCGAGATCCAGAGGCGCGCGAGCGCTACGACGATCTCGCCGGCGAGCTGCCCTGCCAGACGCGATTCATCGAGGCGTCATTCGCAGAGGCGCTCGCTGAGCTGGCCGCAGAAGGCTTGCCGGTTGATCTGATCTGGTTTGACCTCGGCGTCTCCTCGATGCAGATCGATACGCCTGAGCGTGGCTTCTCCTACTCGGCCGATGCGCCGCTCGATATGCGGATGGACCCCTCAGAGGGGATCACGGCAGCTGAGATCGTCGCCGAATGGGAGGAACGCCGCCTAGCGCGCACCTTCCGCGAATACGGCGAGGAGCGCTACAGCGACAAGATCGCCCGCTCAATCGTCCGCGAGCGCGAACGCCGCCCAATCGAGACGACGACCGAGCTGGTCGAGATCGTCACGCAGGCGATCCCAACGCCGGCCCGCTTCGGCGCCGGCCACCCGGCCAAGCGCGTATTTCAGGCGCTCAGGATCGCCGTAAACAACGAGCTTGAAGAGATCGATGTAGCGCTCCCGCTGGCCTGGGAGCTGCTCCGCGAAAATGGCCGTTTTGCAGGGATTTCCTTCCATTCTCTAGAAGATCGCCGCGTGAAGCAGTTTCTCGCTGGATTGGCCCGCGAATGCGTCTGCCCGCCGGGGCTGCCGATCTGTCGCTGCGGCCACGTTGCCCAGGCCACCCTACTTACGCGCGGCGGCATCACGCCGACCGAAGCTGAGAGCGACGAGAACCCACGCGCCCGCTCAGCAAGGCTGCGCGCGGCGCTGAAGATCGTTGGGGCGGCGCAATGACCCCTCCTCCGCCAACAGCAGCGTCGGCAACGGCAGGGCGGATCACCAGCCCACGGCCGCTACGGCGCGGCCGCTCACTGCCGCGCCCCTCACGCCCCTCACGCCAGAGCATCGGCCGCGCAGGCGCTGCGTCGGGCGGCCTGCTGGCAAAGCTCTTCATCGGCCGACGGCTAATTGGCATTCTTGCGGCCGCGCTGATCGGCCTCGTATTCCTCCAAGTGACGCTGCTGAAGCTCAACACACAGATCAGCAGCGACGCGGCGCAGAGCCAACTGCTTGTGCGTGAGAACGCTGAAAAGCGCTCACTACTCGCGCGTCTTGACGGTGCACAGCGCGTGACCGGCGCGGCCGGGAACCTCGGCCTCGTGATGCCGGCCCCCGACGCCGTCTGCTACCTCAAGGCCAATGACGGCAAGGCTTGCTCGGTTAGCGGTGCCGCCGCTGAGCAGGCGATCGACCCCGACGTGCTGCCGAGCGACGAGACGACGCTTGCCTCAGAGCCGACCGACGAAGCGACCGACCAAGGCAGCTATCAGCCGCAGCAGGAAAGCGCAGGGCAGGACGAGGGCAGTGGCCAAACGGCGCCAAGCGATCAGGCTGCGGCGCCGGTCTCTGCGCCCGACTCTGGCGGCTTGGCCGCAGGAGACGCTAACTAGCGATGCCGCTGATCGAGCGCCGAATCGGTCTGCTGTTCTTTGCATTCCTAGCTCTTCTCGCAATCGCCGGCCTGCGCGTCTTCTACCTCGGCCTGATCAAAGGATCCGGGCTATCCAATGCGGCGACCGCGCAGCAGGTAGCCGTCACCAAGCTTCCGGCCGAGCGCGGGACTATCACCGATCACAAAGGCGTTCCGCTGGCCGCCTCGATCCCGGCAGACGACGTATCAGCAACCCCTTATCTGATTAAGGACCCAGTCGCCACGGCAAACCGGCTGGCGCCACTGATCGGCGTTCCCGCCAACAAGCTCGTTGCCGACCTTGCCCGCCGTGACACCGGCTTCGTCTATTTGGCGCGGCGCGTGCCGGCCGGCGCCGCCGACAAGATAAGGGCGCTGAAGATCGACGGGATCGACTTCACTCCGGGCGCTCTGCGCACCTACCCGCGGGGCGCGCTCGCCGCCCAGGTATTGGGCGTCGTTGGCGTTGATGGAAACGGACTCTTTGGCCTTGAATACGCTCACGACAAACTTCTTCGCGGGCAGGATGGGGAGCAGCGCCGCGTGCTCGACGGCGGCCGTCAAGCGATCGAAACGCGCGACATCAAGCGGTCGGTGCCGGGCGCGGCGATGGAACTCTCGCTCGACGCGGAGGTTCAGCTGAAGGCAGAAGAGGTGCTCGAGTCGGTGGCAAGTGAATACAGCCCAAAGGGCGCCACGGCGATCGTCACGAACCCCAAGACCGGCGCCGTGCTGGCGATGGCCAACTGGCCGAAGGTTGACGCCAACGACCCCGGCAGCGCGCCAGCGGAGGCGGTTCAAAACCGCGCGCTCGGAATGACCTTTGAGCCCGGATCGACCTTCAAGGCCTTCACCGTTGCCGCGGCGCTCGAAGATAAGAAGGTCGAGCCGACAACCTCGTTCAATCTTGCGCCGTCGATTCAGGTCGCCGACCGCGTGATCGGCGAATCGCACGAGCGCGGCTGGGTGACGCTCGATACCGCTGGAATCCTCGCCCAGTCGAGCAATGTCGGCGCGATCACGGTCGGCCAGCGCTTGGGCGCAAAGCGATTCAGCCAGTGGGTTAACAAGTTCGGCTTCGGGCAGCCAACCGGAGTTGACCTGCCGGGTGAAGAACGCGGACTGATCACACCGCTGGCGAAGTATTCAGGTTCTTCGATGGGCAACATGCCAATTGGCCAAGGTCAGCTCGTCACGCCGATGCAGATGGTCAGCGCCTACGGAGCGATCGCAAACGGCGGACGGCTTCTGAAGCCGCGCGTCGTGAACTCGGTCGACGGCAAGTCGACGGCCGAAGCCGACGCTGGCGAGCGGATCATCAGCGCCAAGACGGCAGCGGCGGTTAGGGAGATGCTCACGGGCGTGTTCCAGCCCGGCGGCACGGCGAGCGAGATTTCAATTCCGGGCTACGAACTCGCAGGCAAGACAGGAACGGCGAACAAGATCGATCCAGCGACCGGAACGTATTCGCAGTCACAGTACGTGGCCTCTTTTGTCGGAATGGCACCTGCGGCCGATCCTGAGCTGCTGATCAACATCGTCGTCGACGAGCCGCAGGGCGACATTTACGGCGGCTCAGTAGCCGCTCCAGCGTTCGGCAAGATCGCCGCGTTTGCGCTGCCGTACCTGCGAATCGCGCCGAAGTAAAGGCCGGACGCCTCGTTACTCTGGCGCGATGCGGTTGCACGAGCTATTCGACGGCTTGGAGAACAGTCACGAGGATCCCGAGATCAACTCGATGGCTCTCGATGACAGGCTCGTTGAGCCGGCAACGCTGTTCTGCTGCGTTCCGGGCTTTCAGCGCGACGGTCATGACTTCGCGGCCTCCGCAGTGCAGCGCGGGGCGGCTGCGCTGCTGACAGAGCGGGAGCTTGGGCTCGGCGTGCCGGAGGTCATTGTCGGGGACGTTCGAGCAGCGATCGCGCCGGCCGCAGCCAAACTCAGTGGCAGCCCGACCAAGGCGCTGACGATGGTCGGCATCACCGGCACCAACGGCAAGACGACGACTGCCTACCTGACGCGCGCGCTGCTCGAGGCATCAGGGCGGCCGACGGGGCTGCTGGGAACCGTTGAACAGATCATCGGCGCCAGCCGCGAGACGGCGGTCAGGACGACGCCGGAGGCGATCGAGCTCCAGCGGTGCTTTGCGCAGATGGTCGCCGCCGGCGACGAGGCCTGCGTGATCGAGGTTTCCTCCCACGCGATTGCGCTGCATCGCTCCGATGCGATCGCTTGGGACGTAACGGTCTTCACCAACCTCAGCCGCGAGCACCTCGATTTTCACGGCGATCTTGACCAATATTTCGCTGTCAAGGAGCGGCTGCTTCTAGAGGCCGGCGTGCCGTCTGTGGTCAACATCGATGACGACTACGGCAGGCAGCTCGCCGGCAAACTTCCCGACGTGACGACGGTAGCGATCGCCAGCGCTGACGCCGACCTGCGAGCCGAGTCAATTCGGAGCGATTCCAGCGGCAGCAGCTTCAGCGCTGGCGGGGCCGAGTTCCGAGTGCCTCTCGCCGGCGACTTCAATGTTCTCAACGCGCTCTGCGCGATCGCAGTGGCTCGCAGGTTGGGAGTGGACGACGCCGTCATCAGGCCTGCGCTCGCGGCCGCCGAAGTGGCTCCTGGCCGTTTTCAGCCGATCGATGCGGGGCAGGGCTTCACTGGAATCGTTGACTACGCACATACACCCGATTCGCTCGAGAACGCTCTTCGCACGGCGCGTGCGCTCACCGCCGGTCGCCTTATTGTCGTCTTCGGCGCCGGCGGGGACCGCGACAGCGGCAAGCGCCCTCAGATGGGCCGTGTTGCCAGCGAGCTCGCCGACCTAATGATCGTCACCTCCGACAACCCAAGATCGGAGGCGCCAGAGGCGATCATCGAGGCGATCCTCGACGGCGTTGCTGCCGATCGCGCGGCTGAGGTCGAGGTTGTTGTCGATCGGGGAGAGGCAATCGCAGTCGGCGTGGCGCAGGCCAGCGAAGGCGACGTTTTGCTGGTCGCCGGCAAGGGCCACGAGCAGGGCCAGCAGATCGCCGACGGCGTGGTGCTGGAGTTCGACGATGCAGCCGTTTTGCGCGCAGCGATCGAGCGGCGGCGTTCGTGATTAGCAGTTGGAGCGCGGCCGACGTTGCCGCCGCCGCCGGTGGCCGAGTTGTCGGCGGCGACGCTGCTGCGACGGGCCCGAGTGCGATCACGATCGATTCGCGAGCGGCGCAGCCGGGCACGCTCTTCATTGGCCTTCCCGGCTCGCAGGCCGATGGCGGCGCATTCGCCGGCGCTGCGCTAGCCGCCGGTGCATGGGGCGTAATCGTCTCCGAAGAACACGCCGCGCCGCTGGCAGCCCCGGGCGATGGTTGGATCGTGATCGCCGTAGCCGACCCGCTGCGCGCGCTTGCCGACCTCGCGCAGTCGTGGCGGCGTCAGCTCGGCTGCGCTGTGATCGCTGTCACCGGCTCAACCGGCAAGACTTCGACGAAGGACATCATCGCCGGGATGCTGGCACCGTCGCGGCGAGTCGTCGCGACGCACGAGAATTTCAACACCGAGATCGGCCTGCCGCTGACGATCCTCGGCGCGCCGACAGGCACCGAAGTGTTGGTGCTTGAGATGGCGATGCGCGGCGAGGGGCAGATCGCCGAGCTCACGCGGATCGCCGAGCCGGACGTCGGCGTGGTCGTGAACGTCGGCCCGGTCCACCTGGAGCTGCTGGGGACGGTCGAGGCCGTCGCCCGCGCGAAGGCAGAGCTGATCGCCGGTCTCGGGCCGGACGCTGTTGCAGTCCTGCCGGCCGGCGACCGATTGCTTGAGCCTCACGTCCGCAGCGAGATTCGGACCGTGCGGTTCGGCCCTGGCGGCGAGTTGGAGCAGCTGCCGGCAACAATTGAGCTGCCTTTCGCGTCGGCCCACATGCGCAGCAACGCGCTGGCCGCTCTGGCCGCGGTACGCGCGCTAGGGGTTGAGCCGAACGGGCTAATCGAGGTCGAACTGTCGAAGCTTCGAGGGCAACGCCTGCTGTTAGAGGACAATGTCGTCGTCATCAACGACTGTTACAACGCAAATCCGATGTCGATGCGCGCGGCGCTCGACGACCTCGCCGACTCGGCCTCTGGGCGGAGCGTCGCCGTGCTCGGTGACATGCGCGAGCTGGGCCCCGATCAGCGCCGTTTTCACGCTGAGCTTGGCGCCCACGTCCGCGACGTTGGCGTCGAGGTGCTGGTGACGGTTGGCGAGATGGCGCGCGACGCCGGCCCTCCCTTCGGCGGCGAGAACCTCTACTCGCTTGAAGACGCGGCGCAGGCCGCTCAGCAGATCGCTTCGATCATCGAGCCGGGGGATACGGTTCTGATCAAAGGATCCCGCGGGGTCGGGCTGGAGGTCGTTGCCGAGGCTCTCTGCGAAGAGCTGCCTCCGGCGGCGGGGGGAGGCGCCTGATGGGCGAGGTCTTGATTGGAGGAACATGCGCGCTGCTGATCTGCGTCTTCGCTTCGCCGCGGCTGATCAGCTATCTGCGCGGCCGTGAATTCGGCCAGCAGATTCGTGAAGAAGGGCCAGCCGGGCACCACGCTAAGGCCGGAACGCCAACGATGGGGGGCGTCCTGATCTTTATCTCGATCGCGATCCCATTCCTCGTTCTGACCGAATGGGACTGGCGCGCCGCCGCCGTCTTTGGGACGGCCGTAGCTTGCGCGCTACTGGGGTTTGTCGATGACTACTCGAAGATCGTCCGGCGCCGCTCACTCGGGCTGCGCGGACGCACGAAGATGCTTGTACTGCTCTTGATCTCGGTGGCACTCTGGTGGCTGGCGACTCACAAGGCTGGGCTGTCAACGACGATCCAGCTGCGCTTCGTCGACGCGAGCGTCGATCTCGGGCTCTTCTTCCCGGTTGCCGTCTTCCTCGTGATCGCAGGCTCGACCAATGCCGTCAACCTCAGCGATGGCCTCGATGGCCTCGCGGCCGGCTGCGTCGCGATCGTGATGCTTGCTTACGTTGCGATCACCTTCATCACGACCGGCGATCGCGACTTGGCGCTGCTGAGCGCCTGCATCGTCGGCGCCTGCATCGGCTTCCTCTGGTTCAACGCCTTCCCAGCGACAATCTTTATGGGCGACACCGGCTCGCTTGGTCTGGGCGGAGCGATCGGCGCGATGGCCGTGATGACCGACACGATGCTGCTGCTGGTCCTGATCGGCGGCATCTTCGTGATCGAAGCGCTCAGCGTGATCATCCAAGTTTCCGTCTTTCAGAGCTTGCGCAAGCGCGTCTTCTTGATGGCGCCGATCCACCACCACTTCGAGATGCGCGGTTGGTCGGAGACGAAGATCATTCTTCGCTTTTGGATCATCGCGGCGGTCTGTTCAGCGATTGGGTTCACTCTGTACCAAGCCAACATCAGTTGAGGCGCGGCGTATCGTTGGAGCCATGGCTGCCGCTCGTCGCCCTCCAATCCCGCCCGGACCGTGGCTCGTCGTAGGCCTCGAGCGCTCCGGCGCGGCATGCGCACGGGCACTGTGGAAGCGAGGCGAACCTGTGATCGGCGTCGATATCGGCGAGCCGCCACAGGCCGAGGCGCTTCGCCACGAGGGGATCGAGGTCTCCACTGGCAGCGACGGCGTCGAAGAGCTTGGGCGCGCCCGAGCAGTCGTCCGCAGCCCCGGCGTTCCCAACGAAGCAGCCGTGCTCGTTGCTGCGCGAGCGGCAGGAATTCCAATCTACAGCGAGCTTGAACTCGGCTGGCGAATGTTGGAGTCGCCGTTCGTTGCCGTGACCGGCACAAACGGCAAGACGACGACGGTCGAGCTGCTCGGGGAGATCTGGCGCGCGGCCGGCAGGCCGGTTGCCGTGGCAGGCAACATCGGTACGGCGGTCAGTTCACTTGTTGGGGAGGTCGGGCCGGAGACGACAGTGATCTGTGAGGCGAGCTCATTTCAGCTGGAGGACTCGGTTGCCTTCGATCCCGAGATCGCGGTGCTGCTGAACATCGAACCCGACCATCTCGACCGCCACGGCGACTTCGACTCCTACCGCCGCGCGAAGCTTGAGCTCTTTGCCTTCCAAGATCGCGACGACGTTGCCGTCGGCTCCGCGACGATGCTCGCGCTGGCCGGCGGCGGCGCGCGGCGCGTGGCGGTCGATTGGGATGGCGCCAGCGGAGCCGAGCTGGAGCTGCGCGACGGCCTGATCTGCTGGAACGGGACGGCGCTGCTTGCCGCCAGCGAAGTTCGGCTGCGTGGAGCTCACAACCTTGAGAACGCGCTCTGCGCGGCCGCAGCGGCGCTGAGCGCTGGAATCCCAGCCGAGGCGGTCGCTGCCGCTCTGAGGTCGTTCGCCGGCGTCGAGCACCGGCTCGAAGAGCTTGGTAGCTGTGACGGCGTGCTCTGGGTCAACGATTCGAAGGCGACCAACGTCGCTTCGACGATCGTCGCCCTGGCAGCGTTCGAGCAGCCGCTGCTGCTGATCGCAGGGGGGCAGGCGAAGGGTCAGGAGTTCACCGCCCTGGCTGAAGCTGCGGCGGCGAGCGTTAGGGCCGCCTTCCTGATCGGTGAGGACGCTGAACTGATCGCGTCATCATTTGAGGGAGCCGTTGATTGGAGCCGCTGGTCGAGCCTTGAGGAGGCCACCGCAGCGGCCGCCGCGAGCGCAACTGAAGGCGAGATCGTGCTGCTATCACCGGCCTGCGCGAGCTTCGATCAGTTCCCTGCCGGCTTCGAGCAGAGAGGCGACGAATTTCGCCAAATAGTGGCGCAACTACCTGGCTTTTCGAGCACTTAGAAGGATCGGGAAGGAAACTCCTTGCGGGCGCCGAAGGAGAGTCAGAATGGCCCGAGCGAGCGCACCTGCGCAGGACCCAGCCGTCGCTCGCGAAAGCTCGCGTTCACGCTCGATCGAGGAGGACGTTCTCCTCACCGCGATCTTCTGCCTCGTTGCCTTCGGCGCCGTGATGGTCTACAGCGCCTCGTCGGCATCGTCGGTCGTATCCGGCAGCGGTGACGGAACTTCGCTGCTGGTCCGCTACCTCGTTTTCGCTGGGCTCGGTTTCGTCGGCCTGACCGTCGCGATCCGCTTCCCGCTGAAGAAGCTGCTGGCGCTCACCGGCCCGCTGCTGGCGATCGCCCTAATCTTGCTCGTGGCGGTGAAGATTCCCGGAATCGGCGTCTCCGTCAATGGCGCGCGGCGGTGGATCGGCTTTGGCGAATTGCAGTTCCAGCCGAGCGAGCTAGCGAAGCTCGCACTGATCCTCTACACCGCGCGTTTTCTCGCCGAGCGGCCACGCGGTTTCAAGCGATCGGGAGAGCTCTTGCCGCTCGCGCTAGTCGTCGGCGCGGCGATCGTGTTGGTCGTCACGCAGCCCGATCTTGGAACTGCGCTGGTCGTCGCGTTCACCTGCTCGGCGATGCTGATCGCGGCGGGAATCAAACTGCGCTGGCTCGCCGGCTATGCCGGCGTCGCCGCCGTGCTCGTGCTGCTCTATTCGCTCAGCGCCCCATACCGCCGAGCAAGGCTGACATCTTTCCTTGACCCCTGGAACCACGCCAGCGACATCGGCTTTCAGGCCGTTCAGGGGCAGATCGCGATCGGGTCGGGAGGCATCTTCGGACGCGGGCTCGGGCAATCGGTCCAGAAGATCTTCTACCTGCCGGAGGCTCACACCGACTTCATCCTCTCGATCATCGGCGAGGAGCTTGGCGTCGTCGGTCTCTGCGGGCTGCTGCTGCTTTACGCGCTGGTCGCTTGGGCCGGGCTGCGGATCGCCCGGGCGGCAAGTGGCCGCTACGCGCAGCTGCTGGCCGCAGGCGTCACCTCGCTGATCCTCTGCCAAGCCTTGCTAAATCTCTTTGCCGTGCTGGGAATCGTGCCGCTTACCGGCGTGCCGCTGCCCTTCCTTTCGTATGGATCAACCAGCCTGGTCACGCTGCTCGTTGGCGTGGGGCTCTTGATCAACATTGCCCGCGGCGGCTCCGCGAACGCGCGGGCCGTCACCGCCGAGCCCGATGCGCGACGATCTGAGGACGACTATGCAGACGACCTACCTGATCGCAGCCGGCGGAACCGCCGGCCACGTAGTGCCAGCACTCGCGGTCGCCGACGCGCTGCGCACTAGTGGCGCGCGCGTAGTTTTCATTGGCGGCGATAGAGCCGAGGCAGAGTTGGTGCCACGCGCCGGCTTCGAGTTCCGCCGAATTGAGGTCGAGGGGCTCGACCGCAGCAACCCGCTGCGGGCGCTGCGCGCCTTGGCGAAGTCGGTCACGGCAACATTTACGGCTTGGAAAATGATCGGAAAGATGCGTCCGGCGGCGGTTCTCGGCGGCGGCGGTTACGTTGCAGGGCCGGTTGGCGCTGCCGCCGTTCTGCGGCGGGTTCCGCTGGTTCTAACTGAGGCCGACTCCCACTTCGGCTTGACCAATCGCCTGCTCGCGCCGTTTGCAAGCAAGGTCTGCCTTGCCTTCCACCTCGACGGTCGGGTAGGGGATCGCTACATCGTGACCGGACGGCCAATTCCGCTGCAGGCGCACGACCCGAGCGAGGCGCGCAAGCGTTTTGGCCTCAGCGACGGGGACCGAGTGATCGTCGTGGTCGGCGGCTCGCTCGGCGCGCGTTCGATCAACGAAGCCGCGCTGGAAGCCTTCGCTGAGGATCCCCAGCTGAAGGTGATCCATGCTGCCGGCGAACGCGACCTCGCGAGCCTCGAAGCGCGACCGCGCGGGAGCGGCTATCAGCTCTTCGGCTACATCGACTCGTTCTCCGAGGCTCTGCTCGCGGCCGATCTCGTGGTTTCACGCGCGGGCGGTTCGGTCTTTGAGATCGCCGCAGCCGGACGGCCGGCAATCCTCGTGCCTTACCCGCACGCGGCGGCCGATCATCAGGCAGGGAACGCCCGCTGGATGGAGCAGGCCGGCGCGGCCATAGTCCTTGCCGACGATCAGCTCAGCGGCGAGCGACTTGCGAGCGAGGTTGGTCGCCTGCTCGCCGACCCTGAGCAGCTCGCGCAGATGGCCAATGCCTCAGCTTCAATAGCGCGCCCCGACGCAACGGCCGCCGTTGAAGCAGCGTTGCGTGCGGCCGGGGCAGGGCGATGAGTAGCGCGGCAGACTGGAGTTCGCGACGGCTCCACTTTGTTGGCATCGGTGGCGCTGGAATGAGCGGCTGGGCGAGCGTTGCGGCCGAGCTCGGCGCAACCGTCAGTGGCAGCGACGCGGCCGACTCACCAACCTTGGCGGCATTGCGCGAGCAGGGGATTGATGCTCGCGTCGGTCACGACGAAGCCAACGTTCCAGCCGCTGAAGCTGTCGAGCTGGTCCGTTCAAGCGCAATTGCGGACAGCAACCCTGAGCTGACCGCTGCGCGCGAGCGCGGCCTGCGCGTGATGGAGCGAGCCGAGTTGCTGGCCGAGCTGACGGCGCTGCGCCGCACGATCGCCGTCGCAGGGGCGCACGGCAAGACGACAACAACGAGCATGGCGGCGCAGATCTTGACTGAGTGCGGAATGGATCCTGGCTACCTGATTGGCGGCGAACTACGCGGCAGCGGCCGCAACGCGGCGTGGGGCAGCGGCGAATGGCTGATCGTTGAAGCCGACGAATCGGATCGTTCGATGCTCTCGCTCGATGTCGAGGTGGCGGTCGTCACCAATGTTGAGCTCGATCATCACGCCAACTACCGAT
>CAJBXY010000078.1 GCA_903959665.1 uncultured Solirubrobacterales bacterium
GAGTGGGCGATACTGGGCTCGAACCAGTGACCTCCGCCTTGTCGAGGCGGCGCTCTCCCAGCTGAGCTAATCGCCCTGGGAAGAAGCGAAAGAGTATCAGCGCGGCGCGGGCAGGGACATTCCGCGCCGCCCTTGGCGGGCGCTACGCTTCGAACCGATTGGCGACGTGGCGGAGTGGCTACGCAGCGGCCTGCAAAGCCGCGTACACCGGTTCGATTCCGGTCGTCGCCTTCAGCGCAACCGATTGCCCGCTCCGTTAGCCTCAGTGTCATGAACGCGAAGAAAGCACTGCCGATCTTGCTCGCCGCCGCGGTAGTACTGGTGGTTGGCTTCCTGCTGCTGAAGCCGAAGGATGACGCGACGACGGCGACGACGGCGACGTCAGTGCCGTCGTCGGCGCCGACCGCAACAACGGCGCCCGCCACGACAACCGAGTTGAAGAACCCTGAGACGATCGTAATCAAGAACGGCGAGCCGGTCGGCGGCATCGCAAAGCTCAGCTACAAGCAGGGTTCCACCGTCCGCTTGACGGTGACCACCGATGGCGCCGAGACCGAAGTCCACGTGCATGGCTATGACATTGAGGAGACCGCCGCCCCAGGCGCGCCAGCGAAATTCGTCTTCAAGGCGAAGAACACGGGGCGCTTCGAGGTAGAGGCCCACCCCGCCACACAGATCGCCCGGCTCGACGTCGTTCCCTAGCCGCGCCGTCGCGCTCTATACTCCGCCGTCACTGCGGCTGTAGCTCAGTTGGCTAGAGCGTCTGCTTGCCATGCAGAAGGTCGAGGGTTCGAGTCCCTTCAGCCGCTTACGTTTTCGGGCTTTTGAGTCCCCATCGAACGCTCCGTCTGCCGTTTGCCTGCCCACTGCCGGATTCGGGCAGGTGCTTCAGCCGCCGGAAAGCCAGGTAATCGCTGCCGAGAAGACGAACCCGGATGCTGCGACCACTCCGGCCCAGCGCTGGATTCCCCGGATCGCGATCGGCACCATTTCATTGACGACGACGACCAGCAGAGCACCAGCAGCGATCGACTGGATCAGGGCGATCAGCTCATCACTTTGGCCGTAGAGCAATCGGTAGCCAACAACGCCGGATATCGCGCCAATCAAGACGACGAAACCGAAGCGAATTATGATCTTCGAAATCGTAAAGCCGCCCGCCAGCAGCGCTGCCGCCACCCCGATCGCCTCTGGCAGCCCAGCGATAAAGATTGAGCCGACGAGCGCCGCCGAAACTCCGATTGATCCAAGGTGGAGGCTCAGCCCGACCGCGACCGATTCCGGAACCCCGTCTACCACCATTCCGACGAACAGATTGCGCGCCTCAGTCGGGCTCGCAGCCGCAACCTCTCCATCTGACTCTTCCTCGACCGCCTCTTCAAGCGTGCTCTGGGGCTTTTCACTCGCGCCGCTGCGCTCCAAGAGCGCGATGATCAGAAAGTAGCCAACGCCGCCGATGCCGATCCCCAGGGCGGTTATGCCACCCCCGGCCTCGTCGTATGCCACCGCGACCAGATCGGTACTGACCGCAGAGATCACGGCGCCGGCACCAAAAGCCATCAGCGACCCGACGACCGCGGCGCGGGTCAGTGAGTGAAACCGCCATACGAGAAGCGCACCGACAATCAATGCCGCTTGGCCTACCGCCGCGAATGCTGCTGCCTCAAGCATTCGCGGAGAATACGAGATTGGCTGGGTCACGCGCCAGCCCGCTGGCGGAACGGCTCAGGCGGGCGGGCCGAGCGCGTCGCGGTAGGTGCGAAAGAAGTTGAGCGCGATGGAGTGAGGATCCTCCGCGCTCAGCAGTTCGGCCCAGCCAAGCTCGGCGCCGGTGAATCCAACGGCTGTCCAATTTGTTGGATCGCTCGGTGGAACCCACGGCGCGACGTAGAAGTATGGCTCCGCGTGGTCGGCGTCCCCCGGAGAGAGTCCGTACGTCGCCCGCTCACCGTTCTGCTCGTTGCCATGTTCGATCGCAATGTCGAAGTGCTCGGGCCAGAGCTGGTTCTCGGTTGCTTCCGCGGGCGGTAGCGCCTCGGCGAAGAACGCGCGCAGCACGCTGTCGCCTAGCTGATACGCGGCCGCCAGAACTACGGCGGACGCCGAGTCGAGCTCCAAACTCGCTTCGGCAAGGCCAGCGTCTGGGAGCCCGACGCCAGCGGCGCTCTCTTTGAGGCTCGTTAGCGGCGCTCGCTTCTCCTCGCCATCGCCACCCTCGACGACGAGTTCGAGGCCGTCTACGCGAACGCACCCGCCGCCAGGTAGTCGAGGGGTCGCGAAACCGCCGACCGCGGCAACGAGTGAGAACTGATCGCCTGTAGCTGCGGCGCGAGCCGGAGCGACAATCTGCTCGGCGACGGCGTGAAGGGCGCCGCGGGTGGCAACGAACGTCGCTGGGATCTCTGCCAGTCCGGAGTCAGCCATCGACGATGAACACTAGCGGCGGCCGGGGCTATGCGGAGATAACCCGCTGGATCGCGACGTAACTTTCGACCTTGGCCGAGGCTCCACGACCACTCTTCACCGGCAGCACGCGCCAGTGCATGATGAAAGGACTACCGTCGGCGCGATAGTTGATCGTGCGGCCCTCGAAGGTCTTGCCTGCCTTCAGGTCCTTGACGAGTTGCCGGATCGTGGCAGGGTCGGTAGCTGCGCCTTGAAGGAATTTCGGATCTTTACCGAGAACGTCCTTGGCCTTGTAGCCGGTCAGCTTTTCGAATGCCTTATTCACATAGATGATCTCGTTCTTACGACCAGCGCTTGTGATCATCACCGAGTCGAAGCTCGCATCTGCGATGGCCTTGAGGCCACTTTTCATCTCCATTGTTTCCCTTTCGTTGTATCTCGTCTGACAGTCTCAAAGCAGATACGGAGCCCGCGCAGCAAAACGGCCACTCGGCACGCAATCGGTCTCGATCAACATCCTGTGCCCGCAGCAGCAAATAGCGAGCGAAGATCTACCCGAGCCCTTGGGTCAGATCGGCACCTAGTTTCTCTGCGCCCAGGATCAGTCGGCGATTGCGACGCCAGGGCGGTTGATCACGGTGAGGCTGATTGTCGCCTTTGCCGAAACGCTATTGACGTCGGTCAGCTGAACCGTCAGCGGGAAGACGCCGTTTTCGGGGAACGCCAACGTGACCTGGCCGACCGTTGTCGTGTGGTCCCAGCGCCCGTCGCCGTTGAGATCCCAGCGGTAGCGTTTGATCGCGCGCTTGGCTGTCGAAGCGTTCTTGACCGTCAACGTAACCGGCTCGGTGCGGTAAACGGTGTCGGCCGGTGACGTCAGCACCGGGACGGGCGGGTTGAGCGCAGCGACGCGGATGAAGCCGCTGGCGCTTTTGACTAGTCGCAGGCGACGCAGCAGGGCGTCACCGGTGTTGCCTTCGATCGTTGTGACGAGGCCGTTCGGCTGAATACTCTCGACGATCCCGATGTGCTGGGGGAAGGCGATCAGGTCACCGGGCTGGGGCACTGTTCGCCAGATCCCTGTCTTGCGGCCCCAGTCGCGCAGCCGCGGAACCCAGCCGTCGCCGAGCCCGTCCCAACCGATTGGAACACCTGCCTGCTTCGTTACCCAAGAGGTGAAGTAAGCGCACCACGGCGCCGGGTAGTAGCGCAGCGGCGCCTGCGTAGCGAGACCGTACATCTTGATCCGCGCGCCCTTGTTCGAACCCTTGGGGATCTCACGCACGCCGAGCGCGAGCTCCTGCTGCGCGATCGCGACAATCCGCTCTGCAGTTGTCTGGCTGCTCTGCTGAGCCTGAGCGGGCGCAGCGACCAGCACGGAACAGATAGCAATCGCGGCGAGTGCTGTTAGAAAACGGGCCACAGCGAGCGGATTGTATTGCTTCCACCGAAGAGATGGCGCAGGTCGGCGACCAACGCGCGGCTGCTAGTCGCCCGCGGGTTAGGCGACTACTTGACGCGCCTTGGAGAGTCCGTTGAGCGTCTCACTGCCGCTGGGAGCAACCACCAACAGATCTTCGATTCGCACGCCGTAGTGCCCTGCGAGGTAGATTCCAGGCTCGACGGTGACGACCATCCCTGCTTCCAGCTCAGTGTCACCGTGGCGCGAAAGCCGCGGCGCCTCATGCACGTCTAGGCCAACCCCGTGGCCGAGCCCGTGGCCAAAGCAATCGGCAAAACCGGCGTCGTCGATGATCTGCCTTGCGACGGCGTCGACGTCGCGTCCGGTCGGGCCGGCGCGCACGGCTTCAACCGCAGCGATCTGAGCCTCGAGCACGACGTCGTAAATCAGCGACTGCTGATCGTCAACCTCGCCGGTGAAGTAGGTCCGCGTGCAGTCGGAGCAGTAGCCGTCGAGCTTCGCGCCCCAATCGATTGTGACCATCTGGCATCGCTCAACTTCGATCTCGCGCGGCTCAGCGTGCGGCAGCGCGCCACGCGGGCCCGACGCGACTATCGGTGGGAAGCTGAGCTCCTGCGCGCCGAGCCGCCGCATCGCCGACTCCAGCAGCAACGCCAACTCGACCTCGGTGCGCCCAACTAGGCCATGCTCGAGCAGCTCGAGCATGGCGGCGTCGGCAAGCTCAGCGGCGGCACGGATCTTCTCAACCTCATCAGCGCTCTTGATCAGCCTCAACGCTTCGACGCAGCCACTTAACGCCACCAGATCAGCAGCTCCACCGAGCGCCGTCTTCAAAGCCGCAAGCTGGGCGACCGTGATCTGCTTGTCGTCGTAGCCGACGCTGCCGTAGTTGTCTCCCCCGCCATCGGTTACCGGAAAGCCCTCTGCCAAGCCGGCGCCGAGCAGGTCGCTCTTGACGACCTCCACCTGCCAAATGCTGGGCGCCTGTTCCGCCGCCTGCTCGGTGTAGCGAAAGTCGGTTATCAGCACGGCCGGGTTGCGACCGGGGTCGGCCGGGCAGAGTGCGACCGCGTTACTGCCGGTAAAGCCGGTCAGCCAGCGAACGTTTAGCGGCGCCGAGACGAGCAGCCAGTCGACGCCCGCCGCCGCGACCCTCTCCGCCAGTCGCTCGACTCTTTCGGCCACTATCCGGCCGCGGTGGCCAAGTTGTCGCGGAGCGCTTCGAGCGCGGGCCTGTAACCGTCAACGCCTTGGCCACTGACGGTCGTCAGGCAGATCTCACTGATTACCGATGTCCGCCGGAATTCCTCGCGGTTTTGGATGTCGCTGAGGTGAACTTCCACCGCTGGCAGAGCGGTGATCTCGAGCGCATCACGGATTGCGTAGGAGTAGTGAGTCCAAGCCCCAGGATTGATCACAATGCCGTCTGCGACGTCGTGGACGCGGTGAAGGTATTCGACGAGCTCGCCTTCGAAGTTGGTCTGGAAGAACTGCGGCGAGAGTTCGAGCTCAGCGGCAAACTCGCCGATTCGCTGCGTTAGGCGGTCGTAATCAAGGTCGCCGTAAACCTCGGGGTCGCGCCGACCAAGCTGGTCGAGGTTGACGCCGTGAAGTACTGCGATGCGGTTGTGTGCGAGCACGGCAGCCAGTTTGCCACTTCGGGCGGGCGGGCGTCAGGCAGCGAGCTCTTCGATTGCTGCGCGGACCAGCGCCGGCTCGACTTCAACGCCGTAGTGCACCTCGCCCGGCGCGCTGCAGCAGACGAACGGGACCGGGCCGCTGAGCCGCTTCTTGTCAAGCGAGGTGGCTGCCAATACCGCTTCGACGTCGAGCTCGGGCAAGCTCGTTGGCAGCCCGGCGTTGGCCAAGATGCGCTCGACCTGTTCGCGCAGCTCGGGGGCATCCGAGATCCTCAGCGCAGCCAGCAAACCGAGTGAGATCGCCTCGCCGTGGCGAAGCTGGCTGTAACCGGTTGCGGCCTCGATCGCGTGGCCGATCGTGTGCCCGAGGTTGAGCTTCTGGCGCGGCCCGCTGTCGCGCTGATCGCTTGCGACGACGGCGAGCTTAATCCGGGCGCATTCGCGAATGATCTGCTCGTCAACCGGCTCGCCTTCGCTGACGCGCTCCCAGAGCAGACCGCCACCGATCAACGCCGTCTTGACTACCTCCGCATAACCGGCGGCCAACTCGTCGGCGGGAAGCGTGGCCAACTTCGCCGGATCGACGAGCACAGCTGCCGGCTGATGGTAGGCGCCGATGTAGTTCTTGGCCTGCGGCAGGTCGACGCCGGTCTTGCCCCCAAAGGCTGAGTCGACCTGCGCGACGAGCGTCGTTGGAACCTGAACGACGGGAACGCCGCGCTGATAACTGGCAGCGCAGAACCCGGCGAGATCGCCGACGACGCCACCACCGACGGCAACGATGTGGTCTGCCCTTGTGGCCTGCTGCTCAACGAGCGCGTCCCAGACCGTCTGCGCGGTCTCCAGCGTCTTGAACTGCTCGCCGGCCTCAAATTCGATCAGGCCCGCGATCTGTGGCACTTGACCGGCGTAAAGTTCGGCAACGTTGCTGTCGCTGATCACAAAGCGGCGAGAATCTTCAGCGAGCGGCCAGGGCGCGTCGGTCAGTGCCCCCTCGCCGACCCAAACCGGATAGCCGCCGCCCGGGCCGGCTGCCCAGAGAAGACGCAGCGTGCCGGCGGCGCCGTGAGCCATTGCCACTAGTGAAGGTAGGGCCGCCTCGATCACTGCGGCGTCGCTGCTGGAAAGATTGGCGTCGCCCAGCTCGCGGTAAACGAATTCACGCTCACGAAAGAGGTATTCAAAGCCGGCGCGGTCTTGGCCGAGCGGTCGATCGCTTCCCTGAATTCGTTCCCAGGCGACGTCCAAGTCGACGTCGAGGAGGACTGTGACGTGTTCCTCGAGCGCCTCGATTACGGCCGCCGACCCAAGCGAGCCGCCGCCGAGCGAGATCACCTGAGGTGGGCCTGCGAGCAGCGCCAGGACCGCCTCCTCCTCCGCTGCTCGAAACGCCGGTTCACCGTGCGCGGCAAAGTGCTGAGCGGCCGTCAGGCCGCTGCTCTGCTCGATCATTTCGTCGCTGTCGGCGCACGGAATCCCGAGCAGCTCGGCGGCGAGTCTCGCGGCCGTCGTCTTTCCGGCCCCCATGAAGCCGATGAAGACGAGCGATCTGTTTAGCGCCGGGTCCATGCGATCCGCTCGCAGTAGCTCGCCAGCGCCGCGCGCGCATCGTCAATGTGATCGCCGCCAAACTTCTCACGGTAGGCGTCGGCAAGCACGAAGGCCACCATCGCCTCGGCGACGACACCAGCTGCAGGCACGGTGCACGAGTCGGTCCGCTCGCGCAGCGCCTCGGCCGGCTCGCGCGTGCTGATGTCAACCGAGCGCAGCGGCTTCGTCAGCGTTGGCAGCGGCTTCATCGCGCCCTGAGCGATCAGCGGCTCTCCGGTGGTCATGCCACCTTCGAGGCCGCCGGAGCGGTTCGTTTCACGGTAGTAGCCGCGCTGATCGGAGTAGAAGATCTCGTCGTGAGCTTCAGATCCTGGGCGGGCAGGAAGATCCCACCCGTCGCCGAGCGACGCCCCCTTGACGGCTTGAATTGAGCAGATCGCTCCGGCAATCTGACCGTCGAGCCGCGTCTGCCAAGAGATGTGCGAGCCGACTCCGGGGACGAGGCCGAAGACGACAACCTCGAAGGTGCCTCCGATCGACTCGTTCGCTTTGCGCTGGACGTTGATGTGCTCGACCATCTGCGCGCTGACCTCTGCGTCGAGGCAGCGGACCGGGTCATCATCGACGACTTCGAAGTCACCAACGGTGAGCGGCTCGCTGCGCGGCTGCGTTGCAACCGTGCCGATGCGAACCACGTGCGAACGGACGGTCACGCCCATTGCCTCAAGGAATTGCCGGCAGAGCGCGCCGCCGGCAACTCTTGCGGCGGTCTCTCGAGCGCTGGCGCGTTCAAGGATGTCGCGAATGTCGCTCGCCCCGTACTTCCAGGCGCCAACGAGATCGGCGTGACCCGGCCGCGGC
>CAJBXY010000079.1 GCA_903959665.1 uncultured Solirubrobacterales bacterium
GATTCAGGTTCACCCGCTCGTCTGTCACGCCTTCAACGCCGACTTCGACGGCGACCAGATGGCCGTTCACGTGCCGCTCAGCGCCGAGGCTCAGGCCGAGGCTCGGATCCTGATGCTCTCGTCGAACAACATCCTTTCGCCGGCCAACGGTGATCCGCTGACGACGCCGACGCAGGAGATGGTGCTTGGCGCCTACTACCTGACCTACGGCCCCGACGCAGCCGAACTGGCGAAGACGCAGGAGCTTCTGACCGGCGACAAGTGGCCGAAGAGCAAGCCGCGCCCACGCGTATTCCGCACCGCCCAAGAGGCGGAGCTGCTGCACGAGGCACGGATCGTCAACCTCCACGACCTTGCCGAGTACCGCCCTGCGGGCACGAGCGGCGGTCACCTGCTCACCACGGTCGGCCGGATCATCTACAACGACCGCATTGAGCGCTCGCTTGAGGATGCTCTCGGTGAGAGCTTCAACCCCGACGATTACGAGTTCATCAACCAGTCGATCCGCAAGCGCGACACGGTTGTAATCATCGACTCGCTGGTTCAGACCTACGGCGCATCGGCGGTTTCGATGGTGCTCGATGCGTTCAAGGATCTGGGCTTCCGTTACGCGACGCTCGCCGGCATCACGATTTCAAAGAACGACGTCGTCATTCCTGAGAACAAGCAGGAGATTCTCTCCGTCTACGAGGACGAGGTTGCTGAGATCCAGGGCCAGTACGACATCGGCCTGATCACGCAGCAGGAGCGCCACGAAGCGGTCGTCGACAAGTGGACGGCGGCCACCGAGGCCGTCGCTCAGGCGATGGAAGAGAACTTCGATGAGCTCAACCCGATCTTCATGATGGCCGACAGCGGCGCGCGTGGATCGTTTAAGCAGATCCGCCAGCTCGCCGGTATGCGTGGCCTGATGGCCAACCCGAAGGGCGAGATCATTGAGCGCCCAATCAAGGCCAACTTCATGGAGGGTCTAACGGTTCTCGAGTACTTCATCTCGACCCACGGTGCGCGTAAGGGAATCGCCGACACGGCGCTCCGTACCGCCGACTCCGGCTACCTCACCCGTCGCCTCGTCGACGTCGCCCAGGACGTGATTATTCGCGAGCCTGACTGCAAGACGAAGGAATCGATCGAGCTTAAGATTCTTGATCTCCAGGGTGATCCGAACGTCAACCTGATCGGCCGCATCGCAGCCGAGAAGATCGAAACCAAGCGCGGCCGCGTGATCGCCCAGAAGGGCGCTGAGATCGATCGCGCCGAGCTGGCCGAACTGGTCGAGAGCCTCGACCAGATGGACAGCGATTCAGTTGCCGTCCGCTCAACGCTCAAGTGCCGCTCCGAGGTTGGAATCTGCCAGGCCTGTTACGGCCGCGCACTTGCCACGGGGCAGCTGGCTCAGATCGGCGACGCGGTCGGCATTGTCGCCGCCCAGTCGATCGGCGAGCCAGGCACGCAGCTGACGATGCGTACCTTCCACACCGGCGGCGTCGCTGGCGCCGACATCACGCACGGTCTGCCGCGCGTAGTCGAGCTGTTTGAGGCGCGCAAGCCGAAGGGTCTTGCTGAGATGTCGCAGGAGTCGGGCATTGTCACGACCGAGGACACGGAGAAGAACCGCGTTGTAACGGTCACCGACGACGGCGGCGAAGAGCACGCCTACCTGTTCCCGCGCCGTACCCGGCTGCTGGTCGAGAACGGCCAGAAGATCGAGAAGGGCGCGCAGCTCAACGAAGGCTCGCTCTACCCGCACGATCTTCTCGCGCTGCGCAGCCGCACCGAGGCCGAGCAGTACTTCGTCGATGAGGTCCAGAAGGTTTACCGCTCACAGGGCGTAGACATCAACGACAAGCACATCGAACTGATCGTGCGCCAGATGATGAAGAAGGTTCGCGTTGATCAGCGCGGCGATTCGGGCTACCTCCCAGGCCAGCTCGTTGACCGCCACCTGTTCATGGACCGCAACGCCGAGGTCAAGAAGAAGAAGGGTGAGACCGCTCAGTACGAAGAGGTAATCCTCGGCATCACAAAGGCGTCGCTGAACACCGATTCCTTCCTTTCGGCGGCCTCGTTCCAGGAGACGACGAAGGTCCTCACCGACGCCGCGCTGGAAGGCAAGAAGGACAAGCTCGCCGGCCTCAAGGAGAACGTGATCATCGGTAAGCTGATCCCAGCCGCGACCGGGCTGAAGCTCTACCGCCGGATCGAGATTGAGCCGACCGAGCCGCTGCCGAGCGCTGAAGAGATCGTGATGCTCGATGGCGAAGAGTTGGCTGCTGAGCTTGGCCTCGCCGAGGAGTTCGGCGGCGAAGTTGGCGCCGGGCTTGAGCAGGACATCAACGAGCTCGAACAGATCGGCGTCGCAGGCGACGATGGCTTCGCTGAAGAGATCGTCGATCTCGAGCTCCCGCAGGATGCTGAGTAGCTAATCGCTACAGCGTTGCAGCCCACGCCCTCAGCTCGGCGGCATGGGATTCATCCAGCCCTGTGCTCGGTTCGGTCTGCACGAGAAGGGTCGGGCCAATGCGAGCTGCCGCCCAGCTGCGGCAGGCCTCGTCGAGCGCATCGTCGATCCAAGCCAGCGGGCGCCCGGGGCCAGCGAAGTCATCTATTGCCTGCAGTTTCCAGTGCGCACGGGCCTTCCCTGGGTTGCGTTCGAACTGCAGAAAAGGCAGTTCGCCGGGTAAGCCAAGCCACTGCGGCAGGTAATCATTGGCCTTCTCTTCCCAGCCGGTGCACCAAACGAGCTCAAAGTGATCACCGAGCCCTGGCAGGTGCTCGGCCGCGCGGGCCGAACAGAGATGAAGTATTCCGTCCACGTGAAGCCATTCTCCCTCTGGCAGAGCGTCGGGACTGAAGCCAAAAAGCGATATGACCCCGTCAACATCGACGAGCAGCAGCGGCTTGCCTGAATCCGGGTTGCTGCTCTCTGCGCCGGCCACGGCCCGCAGTATCGCCCAACCAGCCCGCCAGGCGCGCCAACGCTGATGCTAAACCTCGGGCTACTGATCGCGCTGCTCAGCGCGCTGACGATGAACCTCGCGTTCTTCTTCAAGTTCCGCGGCGCTCGCGTTGCGCCGCGCGTTGATCTGCGCCACCCGATTGGCAGCGCTGTCGGCCTTTGGAAGTCGAAGTGGTTTGCGCTCGGCATGGTCGTCGGCTTGATCGCATGGGGAATGCACGTCGCCGCCCTGACGATCGCGCCGCTCTCGCTGGTGCAAGCCGTGCTCGCCAGCGGTGTCGCGCTGGTCGCCGTGATGGCCGACCGCATCTTCGGCCTTCAGGTAGGAAGGCGGCAGTGGTGGGGGCTCGCGCTGACGGCGCTCGGGCTGGCGCTGCTGGCCTTGACGATGCCGGCCACGGTCGGGCCACACGCCAGCTACTCCGGTGCTCAGATGGCGCTCTTTGAAGCCGTCCTTCTGGCCGTCGGCGTGATTCTAATTCTTGGGCCTCGCGCCGCAGGGGCGCGCAGTGAACACCATGGGATCGCGCTGGCCGCGGCCGCTGGAGTCATGTTTGGTGCTTGCAACGTCAGCGTCAAGGCGCTCACCGGCACGCTGCCTGACGCCGGCCTCGCTGGCGTGATCAGCGCTCCGATGGTGATCGCGATCGCGGCCTCGATCGGTGCCTTCTACGCCTCCGCTCGCAGCCTTCAGCTCGGTGGCGCGGTAGCCGTGATCGGCATCACCGGAACGGCCAGCAGCATCACCTGCGTCGCAGGCGGGATCCTCGTCTTTGGAGACCCAATGCCCGCCGATCTGCTGGGAATGCTTGTTCAAGGACTGGCATTTGTGCTCGTGATTGCCGCTTCGGCGCTGATTCCGGCATCTCGCGCGAGCCAACTCACGACCTAAAACGCTGCTGCGCGGTAACGTAGGGGCTATGGCCACTACTTCCAGCAGTCTCACCTCAGAACAACTTCAAGAGCTCGCAAACAGGCATCTCTGGCTGCATTTCAGCCGTATGGGTTCCTACCAGCGCGGCGAGGAGATCCCGATCATCGTGCGCGGTGACGGTTGCTACGTCTGGGACGACCACGGCAATCGCTACATCGACGGACTCAGCGCGCTCTACTGCGTCAACATTGGCCACGGCCGCGCCGACATCGCACAGGCAGGGGCCGATCAAGCGAAGGAGCTTGGCTTCTTCACCAACTGGTCTTACGCCCATCCGAAGTCGATTGAGCTGGCAGCGAAGGTCGCCTCGCTGGCTCCCGGCGATCTAAATCGCGTCTTCTTCACCTCTGGTGGCGGCGAGTCGGTCGAATCGGCGCTGAAGCTCTCGCGCCAGTACCACAAGATGACCGGCAACCCGAACAAGACGAAGATCATCGCCCGCAACATCGCCTACCACGGCACGACGATGGGTGCGCTCGCCGCCACAGGCCTGACCTACGCCCGCCAGCCTTACGAGCCGCTGATGCCTGGTGGCCGCCACGTTCCCAACACCAACCTCTACCGCCTGCCGCCGGGCTACGGGGAAGAGAATCTCGCTGAGGCGATCGTCGAGCAGATTGAGTTTGAGGGCCCGGAAACGGTCGCGGCCGTGATCCTTGAGCCGGTCCAGAACGCCGGTGGCTGCTTCGTCCCTCCCGAAGGCTACTTCCAGCGCGTTCGCGAGATCTGTGACGAATACAACTGCCTGATGATCTCCGACGAGGTGATCTGCTCATGGGGCCGCCTCGGCGAATGGTTCGGAGCCCAGCGCTTCGGCTATCAGCCGGACATCATCACGACGGCCAAGGGCCTCACCTCGGCCTACGCATCGATGGGCGCGATGATCGCCTCCGACCGCCTGATGGAGCCGTTCCTCGAAGGCAACAACTCGTTCATCCACGGCTTCACTTTCGGCGGCCATCCGATGGCTTCGGCAATCGCGCTGGCAAATATTCAAGCGATGGAGGACGAAGAGGTAATCGAGAACGTGCGTGAGAATGAGCCTTATCTGCGCGCGATGCTGGAGTCGATGCGTGACATTCCGATCGTCGGCGACGTCCGCGGCGCCGGCTACTTCCAGGCGATCGAACTAGTCAAGAATCGCGAAACGCGTGAAACGTTCAACGATGAGGAGTCGGAGGACCTGCTTCGCGGTTACCTCTCCGGCGCGCTTTACGGCAATGGCCTGATCTGCCGCTCCGACGACCGCGGCGACCCGGTAATCCAGTTCGCTCCGCCGCTGATCACCGGCCCTGAAGTGATCGATGAGATTGGCGCGATTCTGCGGCCGGTGCTTGAAGGCGCCAGCGAGCGGTTGGGCCTCTGATGAAGGTTGGCGTTCCGTCCGAGGTGAAGGTTGACGAGTACCGCGTAGCGATCACACCATCCGGAGTACGCGAGCTGACCGCGCACGGTCACAGCGTCGTGATCGAGAAGGGCGCCGGCGAAGGCTCGGCGATCAATGACGCTGAGTACGTCGAGCAGGGCGCGAAGATGCTCAAAGACGCCGACGCCGTCTTCGCCCAGGCCGAGATGATCCTGAAGGTCAAGGAGCCTCAGCCGGAAGAGGTAGCGCGGCTGCGGCCAGGCCAGGTTCTCTTTACCTACCTTCACCTTGCTCCAGACCCGGAGCTGACGGCCGGTCTCGTAGCCTCCGGCGCAACCTGCGTCGCCTATGAGACCGTCGAAGATTCGGCCGGGCGCCTGCCGCTGCTGGCGCCGATGAGCGAGATTGCCGGCAAGATCGCCACCCAGGCGGGCGCCTTCATGCTTGAAAAGCCGCTCGGTGGCCGCGGCCTGCTGCTCGGAGGGGTTCCCGGCGTGGC
>CAJBXY010000080.1 GCA_903959665.1 uncultured Solirubrobacterales bacterium
GACCTCCAACGTCGGCTCCGGCACGGGCGATTACGAGGCTGCCGTCAAGTCGACCTTCAAGCCGGAGTTCATCAACCGCCTTGATGACATCGTCGAGTTCGACGCGCTGAGCCGTGAACAGATCGGTGAGATCGTCACGATTCAGGTCGCGCGGCTCGTCTCGCGCGTCAACGACCGTGGCCTCGACGTCGAGCTGACCGATTCGGCCGTTGAGCTGATCGGCAACCTCGGCTACGACCCGACCTACGGTGCACGGCCGCTCAAGCGCGTGATCCAGAAGAAGCTGATCGACCCGCTGGCAATCGGAATTCTCGACGGCAGCTTCAGCGAGGGAGATCTCGTCAGCGTCGATAACGAGGACGGCGAGCTCGTCCTAACAGCGAAGCCTGCCAGCGCGCCTGCCGCCTAATCGGGTAGAACCGTCGTACACGACGACGGAGGCGCCATGCCGACCTACATCATGCTCTCGAAACTGACCCCCGAAGGGGTCGCGACGGTGAAGAACAATCCGACGCGAATCAAAGAGGTGAATACCGAGATCCACCAGCTTGGCGCGACCGTTGTGGCGCAGTGGTCAACGCTCGGTCGCTACGACTTCGTCAACGTCGTTGAAGCGCCTGACGACATCACGATGGCGCGGATCTCGCTGGAGCTCGGTTCGCGTGGAACTGCCCTCTATGAAACTCTCGTCGCCTTCCCGGTCGAAGAGTTCATCGACGCGCTCTGACGTGAAGATCCTCGTCGTCGGCAGCGGAGGCAGGGAGCACGCGATCATCCGCGCGCTGCTGCGCTCCCCGCTTGCGACGGAGCTGCTCTGCGCGCCAGGCAATCCGGGGATCGCCGCCGATGCCGAGTGCCTGCCGGTTGGCGCCGAGGCGATTGAGCAGATCGTCGCGCTGGCAGCAGAGCGTGAACTGGATTTGGTTGTTGTCGGCCCTGAAGCGCCGCTTGTTGGCGGGCTCGTCGACGCGCTGACCGCGGCAGGCATTCCTGCTTTTGGCCCGGTCGCCGCCGCAGCGCGGCTCGAGGGTTCGAAGGCTTACGCAAAAGAGGTGATGGAGGCTGCAGGCGTGCCTACCGGCGGCTGGGAGACGGTCGAAAGCGTTGAGGATGGTTTGGCGGCGGTGCGCGGCTATCCGACCGTGATCAAGTTCGACGGCCTCGCCGCCGGCAAGGGCGTAGTGATCGCCGCCGACGAGGCCGCCGCGCGCGCCGCGCTTGAAGAGTTCCTCGTCGAGCGCCGCTTCGGCGACGGCCAAGTAGTCGTTGAGGAATTTCTCGAAGGCGAGGAGCTTTCGCTGCTGGCGCTCTGCGACGGCGAGCGCGCGGTGCCGATGGCGTCAGCTCAGGACTACAAAAGAATCTTCGACGGCGACCTCGGCCCCAACACCGGCGGGATGGGTTCCTACTGCCCGGTTCCGGGGGTTGACGAAGCCCGCGTCTGCGAACTCTCAGCGCTCGTCCACCAACCGATCGTCGACTATTTCGCCGCTGCCGGAACACCCTTCCACGGCGTTCTCTACGCCGGCCTGATGATGACCGCCGACGGGCCGAAGGTGCTCGAGTACAACACGCGTTTCGGTGATCCGGAGACGCAGGCCGTGCTGCCGCGGCTGCGCAGCGACCTGGCCGAACTGCTGCTTGCGGCGACGCGCCCAGGCGGCCTCGCTGGGCGCGAGCTGGACTGGGATCCACGCTGGGCCGTGACGGTCGTGCTCGCCAGCGCCGGTTACCCGGACTCGCCGCGGCTTGGCGACGCGATCAGCGGGCTTGAGCAGATCACCGATCCGCTCGAGCTGACCTGCGCCGGAGTTGCCGATCGGGACGGCGCACTAGTTACCGCTGGAGGCCGCGTTCTAAACGTCACCGCGCTCGGCGACACGCCAGCTGCGGCCCGGGCTGCAGCCTACGCTGGGGTAGAATTGGTGGAGTTCAGCGGCAAGCAAACGCGCACCGACATCGCACTACGAGCTGAGGAGGCAAGCTAAGTGACCGATCAACCTGAAGAAGTTGCTGAAGCCGAAGCTGAGTTTGCCGATCTAGCAGTTGATTCGCCGAGCGTTGGAATCATCATGGGCTCGAAGTCCGACATGGAAGTTATGGAGAAGGCTGGCGCCGTGCTTGAGGAGGCCGGTGTCTCATTCGAGATTCGCGTGATGTCCGCCCACCGCGACCCTGAAACCGTTTCCGAGTACTGCGCCAACGCCCGCACGCGCGGGATGAAGGTGATCATCGCCGGCGCTGGGCTCTCTGCCGCGCTACCCGGAGTTGCTGCCGCGCATACCGACCTGCCCGTGATCGGCGTTCCTCTGTCCAGCAGCCTCAGCGCCGCCGGCGGCCTCGACGCGATCCTCTCGGTAGTTCAGATGCCGCCCGGAGTGCCGGTCGCTTCGGTTGGCCTCGACAACGCCAAGAACGCCGGCCACCTAGCGCTGCGAATTCTGCGCGCATGATCGATCGCTACACGCGCGATGAGATCGGCGCGCTATGGACCGACGCCGCCCGCTTTGAGTCTTGGCGGCTCGTTGAGGTAGCCGCCTGCGAGGAACTAGAAGGGCCGACCGAAGCCGAGCTTGAGGCGATCCGCGGCGCCACGGCGACCGCCGAGCAGGTTGCCGAGCGCGAGAAGATTCTCGACCACGACGTTGCGGCCTTCGTTGACGTGCTCTCCGCCAGTGCCGGCCAGCCGGCGGGCCGCTGGATTCACTACGGACTCACTTCAAGCGACGTGCTCGATACCGCACTGGCCGTTCAGCTCCGCGAGGTTGGAGCGATTGTTCTCGCTGGAGCTGAGCAGCTCACGCAGGCTCTGGCCAAGCTGGCCCGCGACAACGTTGACACGCTTTGCGTCGGCCGCACACACGGCGTTCACGCCGAGCCAACAACCTTCGGCGTCAAGATCGCCGGCTTCGCAGCGGAGGCGGCGCGCAACCGTGACCGCTTGCGCCGCGCCTTCGATCAGGCGGCCGTCGGCGCGCTGAGCGGCGCCGTTGGAACCTATTCGGCGACCGACCCTGATTTCGAAGCCCGCGTGCTGGCGCGGCTCGGGTTGAAGGCCGAAACAATCTCAACTCAGGTCGTCGCGCGCGACCGCCTAGCCGAGCTGCTGCAGGCGATCGCGCTGGCTGGAGCCGGCCTTGAGCGGCTCGCGACCGAGATTCGCCACCTGCAGCGCACGGAGGTGCGCGAGGTTCAGGAGCCGTTCCGCTCCGGCGCGCAAAAAGGCTCCAGCGCGATGCCGCACAAGCGCAACCCGATTACCAGCGAGCGGATCACCGGCCTCGCCCGCGTGCTGCGCGGCAATGCTCAGGCCGCGACCGAGAACGTCGCGCTCTGGCACGAGCGTGACATCAGCCACTCGGGCGCCGAACGGATCATTGTCCCCGACTCGACGATCCTGCTCGACTACATGCAGCATCTCGCAATCCGCCTCGTCGAAGGGCTCGTCGTTGACCCTGAGCGGATGCTCGCCAATCTTGAGATCACATGTGGTGCGCTCTTCTCTCAGCGCGTGCTGCTGGCACTGGTCGCCAGCGGAATGAGCCGCGACGACGCCTACCGCATTGTTCAGGAGGACGCCCAGCGCGCCTGGGATGAGCAGACGCAACTTCGCGGGCTGCTTGAAGCGCGTGGGCTGGAGATCGATCTCGACGAGGTTTTCGACTCGTCGGCCTACACGGCGCACGCAGCAACGATCGTCGCCCGACTCGACGACGTCGTCGACTGATTCTAGGTACTGCACAAGAGCCCGCAAATAGCGCATTTCGCTGGGCTTTTCCGCCTGCTCGCCTAATAGCATCGCGGCCATGTCGGCGCCCCTAGATTTGCCTCTGCTCTCGAGCGGAAAGGTCCGCGAGGTTTACGAACTTGGCGACGATCTCTTGATCGTCGCCTCCGACAGGATTTCGACCTATGACGTGATCCACCCAACGCCGATTCCCGGCAAGGGGGCCGTCCTGACAGGCGTCTCCGACTTCTGGTTTGAGCGCACGGAAGGAATAGTCCAGAACCACCTGATCTCTGTAACCGACGGCGTTCCGGACGAGGTTCGCGGCCGGGCGATGGTTGTGAAGCGGCTCAAGATGCTGCCGATCGAATGCGTTGTGCGCGGCTACATCACCGGCTCAGGTTGGAGCGATTACCAGAGCAGCGGCAGCGTCTCGGGGATCGAACTCCCCGGCGGATTGGAGGAGTCGCAGCAGCTGCCGGAGCCGCTCTTCACTCCCTCTACGAAGGCCGAGGTTGGCCACGACGAGGCAATCAACTTTGAACAGGCCGCGGAGCTGGTAGGCGACCGCGAGCTGACCGAGCGCGTCCGCGACACGGCAATCGAGCTCTACCGCTTCGCCGCCGAATACGCGCGTGGCCGCGGCGTGATTCTCGCCGACACAAAGTTCGAGTTCGGCCTCGACGCCGACGGCCAGTTGACCGTCGGCGACGAGGTTCTGACGCCCGACTCGTCGCGCTACTGGCCGCTTGAGGGCTACGAGGTTGGCCGCGGTCAGCCGAGCTTCGACAAGCAGTTCGTGCGCGACTGGGCTACCGCCAGCGGCTGGGACAAAAGCGAACCGGCGCCGGCGCTGCCC
>CAJBXY010000081.1 GCA_903959665.1 uncultured Solirubrobacterales bacterium
AGCTCGGCGTGGCTCTCGCACACGCTAGGGAGGCTGCTCAGTGAGCGGCGCTGAGGGCTTCGCGCAGGCGCTTGGTGGAAGCTCGTTCAGCGCCGACAGGCTCGGGCTGCGGCTGAAGATTGGGCGCACTGAGATGCTCTTCAGCTCGGCAGCCGCCGGTAACTTCAGCGGCCCTTCCGACGCGGCGGCGACGACGCTAGAGGCGCTGAGCGGGATTGGCCGGGATCGTTGGGCGCAGGATCAGCAGCTCCACGGTTCGCGCGTGAACGTGATTAGAGCCGGCGATCCGATCGCGCCGTTCACGCGCCCCGCCGACGGTCAGGTAAGCGACCGAGACGACCTGCTCTGCGCCGTCAGGACGGCCGACTGCCTCGCCGTCCTGATCACCGGCCGCAGAGCGTTCGGCGCCGTTCACGCAGGCTGGCGCGGACTCGAGCAAGGCGTTATCGCGGCCGCCGTTGCCGCGCTTCGCGAGCTCGACGACGGGCCGATCAGCGCAGCGATCGGCCCCGGCGCGCGCGGCTGCTGTTACGAGGTTGGCGACGATCTGCGCGAAACGTTCAGCGCATATCCGGCCGCGCTCGGGCAGCCAGGCCGGCTCGATCTCGCGCTGATCGCAGCCGAGCAGCTCAGCGCGCTTGGAATTGAAGATCGCTATGACTGCGGTATCTGCACGATCTGCTCGCAGCCTGAAGAGTTTTTCTCTTACCGGCGTGACGCTGGCGAAACCGGGAGGATGGTTGGAGCGGTATGGCTGAACTAATTCGCGGACTAAACTCTGAAGCGATAGTTGCTGCGCGCGCCGCCGTAGAGAATCAGGTCGTTGCCGCCTGCCAGCGCGCCGGCCGTGAACGCTCTGATGTCGAGCTACTTCTCGCCGCGAAATACGTGCCGGTCGAGGAGAGCGGCAAACTGCTCGAAGCGGGAATCGAGTTGATCGGCGAGAATCGTGCGCAGGACCTCGTAGCCAGGGCGCAGGCCTTCCCCGGCAGCTTCACGATCGATTTCATCGGCGCGCTGCAGAGCCGCAAGGTCAAGCTGATCGTGCCGTACGTCAGGTTGATCCATTCGGTTGCCAGTGAGTCGGTCTTGACTCAGTTGGAGAAGCACCAGACTGCGGCCACACGCGTCCTGATCGAGGTAAACGTTGCTGGCGAGGAGGGGAAGGCCGGAGTCGCGCCCTCCGAACTAGACGATTTCATCGCTCGCTGCCCGGTGCCGGTCGTCGGGCTGATGACGATGCCGCCGCTTGCCGACGACCCCGAGCAGAGCCGCGAAAGCTTCGCAATTCTGCGCAATCTCGCGCAGGAGCGGGGTTTGGAGCAGCTCTCAATGGGGACGACGCAGGATTTCGCCGTAGCGATCGAGGAAGGCGCGACGATTGTGCGGATCGGCAGCCGATTGCTGCGCTAGGGCTCACGCACGTTTTCAGGCAGGAAAACGCCGCTGCGCGGCTAAACTTGCCTAATGGCTCTTAGCGAAACATGGCACCGCGCAATGGTTTACTTCGGTCTTGCCGAGGATCGTGATCCCTACGCGCCTGAAACTGGCTCTTTTGAGCCCGAAGCCGAGCTCGAAGGTCGCTACCGCGACCGCCCCAACGTAAAGCGCCTCAGCAAGCGCCGCAAGGGCGATGAGATTGAAGAGATCTTTCCCGACGATGAGCCTCGTCGTGGCGCCGGCAAGCCCCGCGCCGCGGCTGCGCGCAGCGGCAACGGTGGCTCCGCCGACCGCGTCCACCTAGTGATTCCAAAGAGCTTCAACGACGCTCAGCAGGTTGCCGACAAGTTCCGTGACGGAATTCCCGTCGTGCTCAACCTGCAGTCGACCGACTCCGACTTGAGCAAGCGTCTGATCGACTTCACCAGCGGGCTCACATACGGCCTCGATGGTGGGATGCAGAAGATCGCCGACAAGGTCTTCATGCTGACCCCGCGCAACGTCGAGATTTCAGCCGAAGAGCGCGCGTCGCTGATCGAAAAGGGCTTCTTCAACCAGAGCTAAGCGGAGCTGCGCTTTGGCGCGCTCGATCAAGCGGTACGGTTCCGTAACTATGCGGATCGGACTTATCGGCAGCGGCAACATGGCGCGGGCGCTCGCAGTTGGCTGGGCCAAGCCGGTTACCTGCTCGGCGTTAGAGATCGAGCAGGCGCAGGCGCTGGCTGCGCTCGTCGGCGGCACGGCGGTTGCCACTAACGCCGAAGTCGCCGCCGCCAGCGATCTCGTTCTCCTCTGCCACAAACCAAAGCAGCTCGAAGAGGTCGCGGCCGAGATTGCCGATCAGGCCGAAGTAGTGCTTTCGATCCTCGCCGGCGTCGGCTTGGAAGAACTTCGGGGGGCATACCCGAACGCTCGCGTCTACCGAATGATGCCGAACCTCGCCGCGGAGATTTCACAGGCAACGATCGGCATCGTCGACGACGACGCCGGTGATCGCGAGCTCTTCGATCGGCTTCTCACCCTGCTCGCTGAGCTTGGCGACGTGGTCGCTGTCGATGAGGCCGACTTTGGCGTTCTCACCGGTATAAGTGGTGTAGGGCCTGCGTACCTTGCGTTGATTGCTCAAACGCAGGTCGAAGCAGCGGTCGCCGAGGGACTCGACGAGCAGACGGCGAAGGTTCTCGTTGGCTCATCGCTGAAGGGCTCCAGCGCGCTCTTGGTTTCACGCTCAAACGACAGCGCGCAGATCTGCCGCGAGGTCGCGACCCCCGGCGGCGTGACTGAGAAGGGTTTGGCGGTGCTGGCGGGGCCGCTGCGCGAGGGTTTTCGAGCGGCGATGGACGCTGTTCTCGGTCGCAACAAATGAGCGCTCTGCTGGCACCTCCGTTGGCGACGATCAGGGCAACCGTGGCCGACTATCTCGCCGCGCTGATCGACGTCTACACGATCTTGATCTTCGCCTACATCATCAGCTCGATCTACCAATCATTCGGCGGCAGAATTCCCTACAACCGTGTGTTGATCGCGATTCTCGATTTTCTGCGCCAAGTCTGCGAACCGTACCTCGGCATCTTCCGTCGCTTCATTCCGCCGATCGGCCCGCTCGACCTCAGCCCGATCGTGGGAATCCTCGTGCTGACTATCGGTGGCGGGCTGATTGTGAGGCTGATCGCCGGATGAACGGCCGCCAGAGTGGTGTAGTTGCGCTCGCCGGCTTGACCGCGGTCGTCGTCGTGGCGATCGATCAATTAACTAAATCGTTGGCGCGAAACGCGATCTCCGGCAATGGCAGCGTTGATCTCCTCGGTGGATTCGTAAAGATCGTCGACGTCCGCAACAGCGGCGTTGCATTCGGGCAGCTAAGCGGTGGCGGCGCGTTGGTGCCGCTGATCGTCGTGTTGGCTGTCGGCGCGCTTCTTTGGTACTTCTTCAGCCATCTGGGAACGCCGCTGATCTGGCTGGCGACCGGCCTGGTGATCGGTGGCGCAGTTGGCAACATCATCGACCGCGTCAGGGCAGGTGCCGTGACCGATTTCATCAAGCTGCCGCATTGGCCGGCGTTCAACTTCGCCGACGCCGCGATTACCTGTGGCGTTGTCGCGCTGGTTGTGCTCGTTGAGATTGACGCTCGCAGAAAGCGCAAGCTGGAGCGGCTCGATGCGACTTAGCGTCGCTGAAGCCGACGTCGGTGAGCGGCTCGACGCATTGCTCTCAGGCCGACTTGGCTCGCGGGCGCGCGCTCAACGATTGATCGCAGCCGGGCAGGTAACCGTTGACGGTGCGGTAGCAGCGAAATCGTCAAAGCCAGCCGCGGGCGCGGTAATCGAGATCGACGAGGCCGACCTGCGCGAAGCGCCTCTCGACGACGGAGATGCTGCCCAGTTTCGAATTGCCTACGAAGACAGTTCGCTGCTGGTCGTTGACAAACCGGCCGGGGTTGTTGTTCACCCTGCTCGCGGCCACTCCAGCGGCACGCTCGTGCAGGCGCTCGCCGGCCGCGCCGCGGGCGGGGACGACCCAGAGCGCCCTGGAATCGTCCACCGGCTCGACCGCGATACCTCCGGTCTGCTCGTCGTCGCTCGCGACGAAGCGACCCATCGCGCTCTGCGCACTCAGATGTCGAAGCGTGAGATCACGCGCGAATATCTTGCGCTCGTCAACGGCAGGCCAAGCTCAAGGACGGGAACGATCGATGCCCCGATCGGCCGTGACCGGCGCAATCGCACGAAGGTTTCGCTTGACAGCGACCGCCCGCGTTCAGCGGTCACGCACTTCGAAATTGAGCAGACGCTGCCTCAAACAACGCTCCTGCGGGTAAAGCTCGATACCGGGCGCACGCACCAGATCCGCGCGCACCTCGAGGCAATCGGGCTTCCTGTCGTCGGCGATCAGAGCTACGGCCAGGGCGCGGAATATGGCCTTGGCCGGCAGTTCCTTCACGCCACGCGGCTGCGGTTCGTTCACCCCAAGGACGGCACCGAGGTGGACGTCGTTTCGCCGCTGCCGGCCGAGCTAGAGCGCGCGCTCGATCTCGCTAAGAGCAGCAGCTAGC
>CAJBXY010000082.1 GCA_903959665.1 uncultured Solirubrobacterales bacterium
AGCCAGCGTGAACGGCGCCGCTCGTGCGGTAGATCGGCAGCGAATTGGGCGCAACGTCGATCGGGCCGCCCCAAGCATGAGTGATTGAGCGGCCTTCGAGCTGCGGAAAGAAGCGGCGCAGCGTTGCCGCCGTCTGCTCGATCACCTCTGGATCAACGTCGATCCGTGGGTCGTGCTTGGCGCCGTTTGCGACCCTTCCCCCACCCCAGCCAAATGCGATCCGCCCGTCATTTGTGGTGCGGAAGTAGTGCAGCATCTTGCGGCAGTCGCTTAGCGCCTCGCCGCCAACCCAGCCGATCTCCTCGAGCACGTCCGGTACCGGTTCGGTCAGCACCATGTGGCTCGAAGCGACGCTCAGCTCGCGGGCGAAGGTCGGCCAGCGCAGCGTGCGCCAGTTGACGGCGAGCACGGCCGAGTCGGCGTGAACGCGGCCGCTGCCTGTGCGGACGGTGACGCTGCCGCCGTGCTGGTCGATCTCCGTCACAGGGCTCTCTTCGTAGAGTTTCACGCCACGCGCCAGCAGCGCGTCGCGCAAACCGAATGCCAGCCGCGCCGGCTGAACGGTCGCGCCGAACGGCTTAAAGGCGGCGCCACGAAACTCCGGCGAATAACAGATCTGCGCCACCTGATCGGGGGAAAGCTCAACGATCTCATCGTCAATTCCGAGGCGATTCAAACCCCACATCGCTTCGCGCCAATCACCGTCCTGGTTTGGAGAGGTGGATATCTCAACGTGCGCAACCGCCTTGTACCAAGCGTCAACCTTTTCGCTCTTGCAGAAATCGCCAACGGCGACGATCGCCTCGTCGGCCAGCTCGGCGAGGCGGATTGAGCGCTCGGCGCCGAACTTCTCCGCCAGCGACGGGACGTACTCCCAGTAGCCGTTCACAAAGCCGCCGTTGCGGCCGCTGGGGCCGTGGCCGGCAAGCCCTGATTCGAGGATCACGACATTTAGGTCGCTGTCGCGAGCAAGCAGGTTCCACGCGGTCCACATTCCCAAGTAGCCACCACCGACGACAACGACGTCGGCGTCGATCGGGCCCTCAAGCGGAGGGCAGGGCGTCGGCGCGCCCGCTTCCTCGATCCACCAGCCTTCGGCGCTGTGATTCATCACCCTTAGCCTAGCCCGCGGCGACGAGCGCAAACAGCTCGTCGATGATCGCCGCCGGCGCGACGAGCACTCCCGCTGCTTGCGCGCCGCTTGCATCGAGCGCCCGCAGCTGTAGCCCGGCGCCTTCGCAGATCAGCAGCCCGGCGGCCGTGTCCCAGGCTTGCACGCCGCGCTCGAAGTAGGCGTCGTAGCGACCGGCGGCCAGCCACGCTAGGTCTAGCGCTGCGCTGCCGCCGCGGCGAATGTCGCGCACCTCGGGAAGCAGCCGCGCGACGATCGCGCCCTGCCCTAGCCGGACGAGCGGGTCGTAGCCGAAGCCGGTGGCTACCAGCGCGCGCGCCATCTGATCGCAGCTCGAGCTTGTGATCGGCATTCCGTTGAGCAGCGGCTGCTCACCGACGATCACGCTGAAAAGGTCGCCTGCGAGCGGGTCAAAGATCACTCCCACCTGCCCTTCGCAGGCAACCGAAACGCACCACTGCGGAATCCCGTAGAGGTAGTTGACGGTGCCATCGAGCGGATCGACAACCCAGCGCAGCCCGCTCGTTCCCGGCTTGTCGTCGCCTTCCTCGCCAAGGATTGCGTCGTCGGGGCGGCGCGCCGCGAGCACGCTTCGGATTGCCTCCTCGGCGGCCAGATCGGCGGCGCTTACGGGGTCGGTCGGGCTGCTCTTCGCTTCAACGCTGCTGTGGGCGCCGGCTTGGTGGGCGATCAGCTCTGCCGCCGCGGCGCGGGCTGCCTCCTCGGCGACCGCGAGCAGCTCGGCGCCGCTCACTGCGCCGGGCCGTCAAGCGGCGGGCGCGCCTGCGCCCACGGGCGAATCTGTTCCAGCTGAGCGGCTACTCGCAGCAGCGCCAGTTCATTCCCCGGCGCGGCGCCGAACTGAACTGAGAGCGGCAAACCGCTGGAGTCAAAGCCAGCCGGCACCGATGAGGCAGGCTGGCCGATCGCGTTCCACACCCCGTACCAAGGAACCCGTGAGGCGGCAGCATTGAGCGTCCATAGCGCACCGCGCCCCTGGAGCTGGCCAATCTTGAACGGAGCGGCCGCGGTGCCTGGCATCAGAACGGCGTCAGCATTCTCAAAGATTCTGTTCACCTGCTCTGCGATTCCAGGCTCTGCTGCGCGCGCCTGCGCGAGGCGGCGGTCGGAGATCAGGCCACCGAGCCGAGCCATGTTCTTCGTCCGTTGCTCCAGCCGCTCGGGATGCGGCAACGCTCCAGCGTCGTCGGTCACCGAGCGCAGGTAGCGCGCAACGGTGCTGACAAACGCTGCGACCGGGTAGTCGATCTCCTGCTCAAAAACTTCGTGGCCAAGCTCGCGCAGCGCGGCGGCGGTGGAATCGATCGCGGCGCGCTGCTCGGCGCCGAGCTTCGTCAGCGAACCGGGCGGAGGCTTCAGCGAAATTGCGATTCGCAGCGGCTGGGTGGCCGCGTCCAGCGCCGCCAAGTAGCCGCCTTCGGGCGCGCCATCGGCTGTTGCGTCAAGGAAGAGTGCGGCGTCTGAAACGGTTCGCGCAAGCGGGCCGTAGACCGTCATTCCGTTCCAACCGTCAAAGTGGTTTGGCCCCAGCGAGATTCGCTCGCGCTGCGTCTTCAGCCCGAAAAGCCCGTTGAAAGCCGCCGGAATCCGCACCGAACCGGCACCGTCGGAGCCGTGCGCCACGCCGCACAGGCCGGCCGCCGCGGCAGCGCCGGCGCCGCCGCTGGAGCCTCCGGTCGTGTAATCAATGTTCCACGGGTTACGCGTTGCGCCGAAGGCCAAGGTTTCCGTGAATGGCCAAACGGTTAGTTCCGGAACGTTCGTCTTCCCAACGATGATCGCGCCAGCCTCGCGCAGCCGCGCTACGACGTCGCCGTCGTGGGGCGCCGGGCGAGGATCGGTCGCGAGACTCCCCCACGCCGTGCGCTCGCCGAGCACGTCGGTGTCGTCTTTGATTGAAACCGGCACGCCGCGCATTGGCTGCGAACCGTCGCCGGGGCCGGCAGCATCAATCTTGTCGGCTTCGGCGAGCGCCTCGTCGGCGAAAACAACGCGGTAGGCGTTGATCACCGGGTTTACCCGATCGATTCGACCCAGCGTCGCTTCGACGACTTCGCGCGCGGTCGCTGCGCCGCTCGCAATCATCTTGCTCTGCTGCGCGGCTCCTGCGTAGGCGAGATCATTGGCTTCCATAGTGCTCTGAACACTAGTCTCCCCGCGGTATGAGTTCCATGCTCGTAACCGAGGAAGCTCGGCCCGCCTGCAGCGAAGCTGAACGGTTGGCCGCCGGCGCGCTTGCCGAGCGGCTACAAGAGCAGGGCCGCCTGGCGACAATCCAACCTTTCTGGGCCTACCCGCGCTGGTGGCTGGCGCAGGCGATCTGCTCAGCGCTTGGAGTTCTTGCCAGTGTGCTCTGCGTCGGCACGCCGCTGATCGGGCTGATCGTCGCCGCTGTCGCGCTTGTCCTTTGCCTGATCGACGGAACGCGACTAGCGCCGCTGCGCCGCCTAACCGGCTCGCGCGCCAGTCAGAACGTAATCTCACCGCCGCTGGCGGCGGCGCCGAAACCGCCGGTGACGTTGATCATCAGCGCCTCAATCGATTACCTCCCGAAAGCACCGAACCGTTTCCTTCCGGCATCGCTGATTGCGACGAACGCAGCCTGCGTCGCGCTGGTAGCCGCCTGCGCAGCGCTGCGCCTTGGCGAGATTGATGGCCTTCCGATCTCGATCGCGCAGATGATCCCAACGCTTCTGCTGCTCGCCGCGATCCTCGTCTTCCTTGAGCGGGGAACGGCGCAGACGGTCCCCGATCACAGCGCGATCGACGCAGCACTGGAGATCGCCGCCCGACTCGACTCAGACCCTCCTGAGCATCTCGCCGTCGCGCTTGTCTTCGGCGGGGCCGGTTCAGCGCAGGCCGCGGGCCTGCGCTACTGGCTTCGCAGCCGCCGCAAGCGTGGAATGAAGCCGGCCGACATAGCGATTCTCGCGGTCGAACCCTGCTCGGCTGGGGCACCTAGCTGGTGGCGGCGCGACGGGATTGTGATCGCGACCGGGCTTCACCCGCAGCTTCGCCGCGCGGCGAGCTCGGCCAGCAAGCGAATCGACCGTTCGATAGAGCCGCGCGGCGGCGCCGACGCCACAGGCGCCGGGGTCGCTCGCGGCGACGGCTGGCCGGCTATCGCGATCGGCTCGCGCCAGCTTGAGAAGGGCGAGCAAGGCAGCGACAACGTCGCTGCGGTCGTGGCCGAGCTTGGCGAGGCGCTGGTCCGCGAGCTTGATGACGAGCTGGCTGCCAGCGTCGAGGCCGACTAGCGCTCAGTCATCGTCATCGTCATCGTGATCACCATCGTCGCCTGAGTGGTGGCTCTCATCGTCACCGCTGAGCGCGCCGTCATCGGCGCCAGCCGCTGGCTTGGAACCGTCCTTCGGCACTGGCGCCGGCTCAACCTTGGTCACCGTGCGCGTAACGGTGATTGTGCGCGGCGGTGCGAGCGAATCCTCAAGCGCCCGCTGATCCTCGCTCAGCCCGATCGGCTGGCTGACCAGCCTGCTAGCCGCGAAGGTAACGCCAGCGGCTATTGCTAAACCGGCGACGGCGAGAAGAACGACCAATGCAATGCGTGAAGTCATCAGCCCAGCTTAGATTCGTCTTGGGAAAGGTTTGGCAAAGCGGCGCGCACCGCTTGCGGGAAGCTGACCGCGACTTGTGCGCCCCCGCCGTCGCGCTCGTTGATCGTCACATCGCCGCCCCACCTGCGCGCCAGTTCGCGCACGATTGAAAGCCCGAGCCCGGTTCCCGGCGGCCCGCTGCGGCCCGCGGCGCCGCGGCGGAAGCGCTCAAAAAGCGATTCGCCGCTCTCGCCAGAGAGGCCGGGGCCACGGTCGCTAACAAGGAGCGTTGCTCCAGCGGAGCTGAGCACGATCTCGGTTCCGGGCGCGTAGGCGATCGCATTCTCGATCAGAGCGTCGAGAATCCGGTCAACGTCGGAGCGGTGGCAGGCTATCTCGCAGCTGGAGCTCTCGCCGACTTCTAAATCGCAACCAGCTTCGGCCGCGGCGCCGGCCCAGCGGGCCAAGGCCGCAGAGAGCGCGGCCGCTGAATCGGTGGCCGACGATGGCGGTGGAGCTTCGCCGGCTTGGCTCAGCTCAAGCAGCTGGCCAACAATCACCGTCAAGCGGTCTACCTCAGCTATCGCCTCGTCAAGCTCCTCACGCTGCTGGGGGTCACCGGCCTGCGCACGCGCCTCTTCAAGCCGCAGCCGCATCCCCGTGAGCGGTGTGCGCATCTGGTGCGATGCATCGGCGACAAACTCACGCTGCCCTTCGAGCAGAACGTTTACGCGTTCGGTCATCGCATTAAAACTCTCCGCCAGCGCGCGCTGCTCGCGGCTTCCTTCGAGCTTCGCCACGACAGTTAGGTCGCCTTGCGCAACGCGCCCAGCCGCCCTATCTAGGCGCACTATCGGGCGCGTGATGCGGCCAGCGATGATCGCCCCGGCCGCCAGCCCAAGCGCAATCACAACAAGGCCGAGGAGCAGCAGCCCCAGCCAGGCGCGGCGGATTGCGTCATTGACCGCGTTGACGCTCTGCGTTATCCGCACGGCACCGCCCGGCTTGGCACCGGCGCCGGTGTAGATCGGCACCGCGGTGGCGAGTATTTCGGCTTCCAGCGTTGACGAATAACGGCGCTCCTGAGTCGCCTTGCCTCTTAGCGCAGTCGCGATCTCAGCGCGGCTCGCAAATGAGGAACCAACCGCCGCGCTGTACTCCGAATCGGCGAGAACCTCGCCGCTGCGATCGACAATCAGCACGCGGCCACCGACGGCCTTGGCTGCCGATTCAGTGAGCGAGCTAAGACGCCCTGCTCGCGGCGGGTTGAGCAGCGTGACTGCGCGACTGGCTACAACCTGCGCCTCGGCTCGGGCCTCAAGGCGAATCTCAGCGTCAACGCGGTCGCGCAGACTGATGCCAAGCGGCACAATCAGCGCGACAACGGCCAAGATCAGCACGTAAGCCAAGGCCAGCAGCAGCCCGCGGCGAAGCGTTATGACTCTGCGCTCCCGTCGCCGCCAGCGAAGCGAAACCCAACGCCGCGCACGGTCTCAATCCAACGCGGCTCGTTGGCGTCGTCGCCAAGCTTGCGCCGCAGCCAACCGATGTGAACGTCGAGCGTCTTCGTCGAACCAAACCAGTTTTCATCCCAAACGCGCGTCATCAAGTCGTCGCGACTAACTACGTTGCCGGCGTTGCGCGCCAACTCATAGAGCAGATCAAACTCTTTCAGGCTTAGATCGAGTTCCTGCTTGCCGAGGAAGGCGCGGTGGGTCGATGGATCAATTCGCAGTTCGTCAACGACGACCGGCTCGCCTAGATCTTCATCCTCGCGTTCGCGGTGAGCTTCGCTGCGCCGCAGCACGGCGCGAATCCGCGCGATCACCTCGGCGCTGGAGAACGGCTTGACGACGTAATCATCGGCGCCGATCTCAAGCCCGACGATGCGGTCGGTCTCCGTTCCGCGCGCCGTCAACATGATGATCGGCACGCCCGAGCTGCGGCGGATCTCGCGCGCCACGTCGCGCCCGTCGCCATCGGGGAGATTTAGGTCAAGCAGAATTAGATCGGGTGGGAGTGAGCTGAATTCGGCCAGCGCGTCGGCGACCGTTGCGGCAACCGTCACCTCAAAGCCGTCGCGAGCGAGCAGCTTCGCGAGCGGTTCAGAGATCGCGCGTTCGTCTTCGACCACAAGGATGCGGGGACCGGTGATGCTCACAGGCTCAGCGTACAGACGATCAGCGCTGTTCTAAGGGCGAAAAGAAAGCTTTACCGAACCTTTCCCTGCAGTTGCGGAGCCGTTTCAGCTCCGATCGCCACTATCCGGTTCATGATCAAACTAAGCCGCACACAACTCGCAGCCGGTGGAACGATTCTCGCCCTCGGCGCTCTGACGGCCGTCGCTATCGGAGCACAGAGCGACGGTTCCAACTCGGCAGCCCAGAAAGCGACGCCGGTAGAAGTTCGCACCGTCGTCGTCAAGCGCACGGTGAGAGTTACCAAGCACCGTAAGCCAAAGAACGCTGCCGCAGGAGGCGCCGGCGCTACCAGCGGAGCTTCACCGAGCTACAGCTCCGGCGCGCCGGCAACGGTGCCGGTCAGCTCATCGCCCAATTACTCGGCTCCCAAGCCGGCACCGGTTCAAAGCCAGACCAGCAGCTACGGCGGCGGCGGCGAAAGCGAAGAGCACGAGGAGAACGACGAGAACGAAGACGAGTACGAGGGCGACGACGACTGATCGCCGCTCCCAGCTTCCAATCAAGATCCGAAACAGAAAGAACACCGCAAATGAATTCCAAGACGACAACTACCCAGAGCAAGCCACGAGCCCGCCGCAAGAACAAGACGATTCTTCCGGTGATGCTGGCCAGCGCGGCACTATTCGCCTCGATCGGCGGCTTCCTCGGACTCCAAGTGGCCGCCGGTAACGATCCGATGCTTGGCGCCGGCGCCACTTCGACCCAGGCGGCCAGCTCGGCGGCCAACCCGGACAGCAACGCTCGCTCGCAGTCCTCAACCCCGAAGCCAACCCCGGTACAGACGAGCACCAGCGGTTAGGCCAGAAACCGCAAAGCGAAAAGAGACCGCAATGACGAACCAGCAGAACAACCAACCTACGACACGGCCAGGCAAGGCGCGGACCAACGCAACCGTGATGCCTGTCTTCCTCGCCAGCGCAGCGATCTTCACTCTGCTCGCCGGCCTGCTCGGCGTTCAGGTTGCCAACGGGCAAGACCCGCTGCTTGGCGCGAAGAAGCCCGAGGTAGTTCAGAAGAGCCTGATCCTGCGCAAGGTGATCAAGACGAAGAAGATCGTCACGGTCGTTGAAACGCCAAGCGGAACCTCCGCCTCTTCGGGCGGTAGCGCAACCTACGCCGGCGGCGGCAGCAGCTACAGCGCACCGGTGCAGAGCTACAGCGCACCGGTACAGTCGGCCCCGGCCCCCGTTCAGACTGCAACCTCCTAGGCTGATGCCGACGATGACGAGTGCCCCTTCGAGCGATGTCGTAGACCGCGGCTTTGAGCTGATGGGCACGCAGATCCGAATCCTCGTCGGCGAGCCGAGCAGCGCCGAGGCGGGCAGCCCCGAGCACGCCGCCGACCGCGTTGAAGCCTTCCTTCACGTATACAACGAGACGATGTCTCGCTTTCGGCCCGATTCGGAGCTCAGCCGGTTGAACGAGGACGAGCGCGAGGAGATCCCAGCTTCGCCGCTGATGTGCAGCGCCATCGCAGCCGCGCTGGCGGCCGGCGAGCAGAGCGACGGGCTCGTCGATCCAACTCTTCTCGGTGAACTCGAGGATGCCGGTTACCGTGAGCATTGGACGGCCGAGAATCGCGTCGAATTGCGCGAGGCGTTGGCGGACGACCGCCCGAAGCCATCACCGGCAGGAGTAGCCCAAACAAGCCGCTGGCGCGAGATCACCGTTGACGAAGAGGCCGGCTTGATCCGCCGCCCGCGCGGCGTTCGGATCGACACCGGCGGCACCGGCAAAGGCCACGCCGCCGACCTGGCCGGCGAGCTTCTGGCCGGCTTTAAGACTTGGGCTGTTGACTGTGGCGGCGACGTCAGGATTGGCGGAACTTCAGGCGCCGAGCGCGAAGTACAGGTGCTCGGGGCGTTCGGCGACGGCCAGATTGAAACGATCACGGTTCGCGGCGGCGCCGTAGCCACCTCAGGGCTCAACTCGCGGATCTGGCGCAACGCCGAAGGAAAGAGCGCCCACCACCTGATCGATCCCGCTACCGGCCAGCCTGCCTTCACCGGGCTTGTCGCGGTAACAGCCGCCGCTCCGACTGCCGTTGAAGCTGAGACGCTCGCAAAAGTCGCGCTGCTTAAGGGGCCGGCAGCAGCGTCGTCGGTCCTCGCCCGATTCGGGGGCATCACAGTCGATGAAGGCGGTAACGTTGAGCGGGTCGGTCAGCTCGAAGCTGCGCCCCGCGTGAAAATCACAATGCCTTCCTCAAAAAGCACCAAGGGCAGCCGATGAACGGGCCGGACCCTTTCGAGTACGGCTGGTGGCTTGCCTCGCGCTCTTCGGGGATTGTCGCCCTGCTCGCGATCTCGATCTCGGTGATCATCGGCTTGATGATGGCCAACGGGCTGCCGCGCAAGCCTGGCGCCAAGCGCCAGCTGCTGGCGGTTCACGAATCAACCGCGCTCGCCGGCCTGAT
>CAJBXY010000083.1 GCA_903959665.1 uncultured Solirubrobacterales bacterium
GGCTTGCCCTTTGGATCGAGCGAGCGGTAAAGAACGAGCATCGTCTTCGACGCTGAGGCAAGCGCAACGCGGCCGTTGGCCGTGTACTTGACCTGGCGTGCCCAGATGACCGAGCCGGGCTTGCCTGCCTTGATCTGCTTGGCCGAGGCCGTGTAGAAGGCGTCTCCGGCGGGCGCCTTTAGCGCGCCGGCCTGAGCCAGCGACGCCCCTGGCAGCAGCATTGCTGTCGCTGAGACGGTCAGGATTAGCAAACGGGTGCTGCGGTTCTTCAGTGACATCTTCTCTCCCCGAGATTGAACATGTTGGCGCAACGCCAACTTGTAAATAAAACTCTACTCCGATCGGTTCAGCGGTGAGCCGTCTGCTCAGCGAATAGCGCAGGCCGCTTCCAGTTGGTTAGCGCAGTCGCGCCTTGATCCAAGCCAAGACAGCTGCCCCAGCTGCTGGATCGGTGACGACACCGGAGTGCGTCAGCCCCGGGAATGTGTCGTAGGTGACATTGTCGCCGCTCGTCTTTAGCTCATTCACAAGAGCTTGAGTGAAGGACGGGAAGACGGTCGTATCGTCGAGTCCTTGAGCTACTAGAACCGGAGCCTTGATCTTCACGTTCGGGTTCATCGCCTTCAGCACGGCATCAATGCTGGCCGTCGTTACGCCTGGCTTGAGTATGGCATTCGGCGCGATATTGCCGAAGATGTCGTCGCCGGTGAGCTGCGCGAGGCAGACCTCCTCAATCTTCGGCAGCAGGGCTTCGATCTGAGGAGTAACGAGCGTGCTTGGCTGAACTCGAGCTTCGTGCATTGCGCTGTTCAGGATCATCATGACCAGCGCTGTCAGCCCCTTGAAATCATCGCCAAGGCTGCTGACTGCTTGGCCCTGTTCGTAGAGGTGCGAGACCGGAGCGTAGGAGAAGACGCCCTTCATGTTGAGCTTCGGCGCCAGCTTCGGAGCGAGCGACGCAGCGAAGAGAGATCCCTGGCCGCCCTGGGAGTGGCCGCCGATTAGATAGTCCTTGCTTAGCTTCGGGTAGAGCTCGCGTGCGGCCAGTGTGATGTCCACTACGCTGCGGCCCTCTGAGACGCCGATTAGGTAGGGGTGCGGTGGCTCTTTAACGCCGAGCCCTGGATAGTCGGTACGAAAAACGGCGTATCCGGCCTTGAGCCATCTGTTGTAGCTCGCGGTCGCGTAAGTGATGTAGCTGTCAGCCGGTCCGCCAGCGACGTCGCGCGATGGCGCGCAGATGTCGGCCGCACCGGTCGTGCCGTGAGCCCAAGAGATGCCCTTGAAGCCGCCCTTCGGCGCCTTGCCCTTCGGCAGGTCAACCATTCCGGAGACGGCGATTGGCTTGCCCTTTGGATCGAGCGAGCGGTAAAGGACGAGCATCGTCTTCGAGGCTGAGGCAAGCGCAACGCGGCCGTTGGCCGTGTACTTGACCTGGCGCGCCCAGATGATCGTGCCGGGCTTGCCGGCCTTGATCTGCTTGGCCGAGGCCTTGTAGAAGGCGTTTCCGGCTGGCGCCTTCTTAATCGCTTGGGCCTGAGCCAGCGACGCACCTGGCAGCAGCATTGCTGTCGCCGATGCGGTCAGAATTAGCAAACGGACGCTGCGGTTCTTCAGTGACATCTTCTCTCCCCAAATCGAAAAACGTTGGCTGATACGCCAACTTGCAGAAGGACTTTACTGCGCGCCGATCAATCGTGCGTCGCTTGCAGA
>CAJBXY010000084.1 GCA_903959665.1 uncultured Solirubrobacterales bacterium
AGCGCCGCACGGCTAAAGGCTGAGCCGGGCGCGGCGGCGCGCGAGCTGCGCGCCTTTGACGAGCAGAACTACGTTGAGCGCCCAGCGCCGCTCTCGCTCGGGCAGGTTCAGGCGCTGCCGGTGCCTGGCGTTTTGGAGATCGGCGATCAGGAGCTGGAGCTTCACCCGGCCGAAGGCCACACGGTCGATGGGATGGCGATCTTCGTCCCCTGGGCCGAGGTGCTGATCTGCGGCGACTACCTATCCCCGGTTGAGATCCCGATGATCTCCGATGGCGGTTCACGTTCGGCCTACCGCGCCACGCTGGAGCGGCTACGCGAGCTCGTAGAGCGCTCGGAGCATGTCGTTCCTGGCCACGGCGCGGTTTTGGACCGAACGCGCGCACTGGCGATCCTTGGCGAGGACCTGAACTACCTTGAGACGCTTGAGTTGCCACTGGCGCGGCGTGGCAGCGAGCAGCAGAAGATTCACGCCGCCAACTTGGTGCGGATCGAAGCTGAGCCGGGCTTCTAGGCGTCTGCGCCGAGGTTGCGGCGCAGATAGAGGTCGCGGCCGCCATGGCCGCTCTTGATGCCAAAGCCGAGCGACTCGTAGAGCTTCAGTGCCGGCTCGTTCGCTTCGTTGACGTCAAGTTCAATTCGGCGGCAGCCGCGGCCGGTGGCGTGCTCTACCGCGAACTGCGTCATCGCCTTGCCAAGGCCGCTGCCGCGGGCCGGCTGCTCGATGAAGAGATCTTCCAGCAGGCAGTCGGTTCCGGCCTGCCAGAGGCCGAAGCGGAAGCGAAGCTGGCAGATTCCCGCCGCAGGCCCGTCGCCGATCGCGCCGAGCAGGTAGTCGGTTGAGTCGTCGGCGATCAGCTTTGCGACCCCGTCGATGAAAACCTGGTCGCTGGGAGACTCGTAACCAAGATCGTCGCGAAAACCGATCAGCAGCCGCGCCACTTCGCCCGCCTCGTCGGCGGAGGCGACCCAGACGCGGCTCTCGCTCACTGGGCCGGCGCTTCGCTGACGATCTTGGCGATCGTGTCGCCGGCGCCGATCGGCGCGCCTTCTGTGATCGGTAGCTCGGCGATCGTGCCGGCCTTGTGCGCGGTGATCTCGTTCTCCATCTTCATCGCTTCGATGATGCAGAGCAGTTGGCCCTCTTCGACCTTGTCGCCGGCCTTGACGACGACCTTCCACATGTTGCCTTGGAGCGGTGCTTCGAGAATGTCTGCGCCGCCACCGGCGCTGCTCTTGCGCTCGCCGCGCTTCGGCTTCGCTGCTGCGGCGCCGGGGGCAGGAGCGCCGCCGCTGGGCGGTGGGCCGATTACGTTTACGTCGAAGCGACGGCCTGAAACTTCGACGGTGTACTGCTGCTCAAGTAGTTCGCTGCCGTCGGCGTCAATTCGTTCGACAGGCTTCTCCGGCGCCGTTGACTTAAGCCACTTCTTGTCCTCAGTTAGGTCGCGGCAGATCTCAGCCTTGGCCCACTGCTCGGTCGCCAGCAGCGCGCTATGGAACGGGATCAGCGTCGTAAGCCCTTCGATCTCGTACTCACCGAGCGCCCGCAGCATCCGCGCGGTGGCGTGCTCGCGATCAACGTCCCAAACGACGAGCTTGGCGATCATCGGGTCGTACATCGGCGTAACTTCGCCGTTCTCGCCGACGCCGGAATCAACGCGCACGCCGGGCCCAGCCGGTTCGACGTAGCGGCCGATCTTGCCTGGCGCGGGGGTGAAATTCTTCGCCGCGTTCTCAGCGTTAATCCGGCATTCGATCGCGTGGCCGCGCATCTGAACTTGATCCTGCGTCACTGAGAGCGGCTCGCCGGCGGCGGCGCGAATCCCCTCACGGACGATGTCAACGCCGGTCACCATCTCGGTCACGCAGTGCTCAACCTGAACGCGCGTGTTCATCTCAAGGAAGTAGTAGTCGCCGTCTTGGAGCATTCCCTCAACGGTTCCGGCGCCCACGTAGCCAACCGCCTTTGCGGCATCGACGCCGATCTTGCCGATCCGCTCGCGCAGCGCTTCGTCAACGACCCAGTCGGCGGCGGGAGCCTCCTCAATCAGTTTCTGGTGGCGGCGCTGAATTGAGCAGTCGCGCTCGCCAAGGTGGATCGTGTTTCCCTGCGTGTCGGCGAGGATCTGAACCTCGATGTGGCGCGGGCTCGGCAGGTAACGCTCAAGGTAGACGCGGCCGTCGCTGAAGAATTTCTCGCCTTCGCGTGATGCGCCCTCGAAAGCCTCTTCAAGCTCGTCGGCGGTGAGCGCTACGCGGAAGCCTTTGCCGCCGCCGCCGCCGGAAGCCTTGATCGCGACCGGGTAGCCGAGCCCGTCATCGATGATCTTGCGCGCCGCCTCAACGTCGGCGACCGCCTCGGTCGTGCCGGGAACGATTGGCACGCCGGCTGCCTGCATCAGCTCGCGCGCCGAAGTCTTGCTGCCCATCGATTCGATCGCGCTGGCCGGTGGGCCGATGAAGACGATCCCTTCAGCTGCGAGCCGCTCGGCGAAGGGGCCGTTTTCTGCAAGGAAGCCGTAGCCGGGGTGAACAGCTTCGGCGCCGCTCTCTTTGATCACTTCGAGCAGCTTCTCGACGTTGAGGTAGCTCTCAGCTGCCGGCCCGGGGCCGAGCAGGTAGGCCTCGTCGGCGGCCTGAACATGGAGCGCGTCACGGTCGAGTTCGGAGTAAACGGCGATCGATTTGATCCCCATCTCCTTGCAGCAACGGATTACGCGGATTGCGATTTCGCCGCGGTTGGCGATCAGAATTGAGCTGAACATTGAGCCGGGGAGCTTACCCGCAGAGCGGATTTGAGGGAGTCCGGGCGATCACAATTCAGCCGCGGCTTGCGGCCCAATTGGCTGGCAGCTGCGGCTGGCGCTGAACGCCTTCGCTCAGCGCGGCGGCCAGCCAAGCGGGCTGGCGCTCACCGTCTGCGGCCGCCGGCAGGGCGTTGTCATCGAGGAACCGGCGCAGCGCAGCGACAAC
>CAJBXY010000085.1 GCA_903959665.1 uncultured Solirubrobacterales bacterium
AGGCGAACCTCAACGCTCGTTGCCTTGACGACGGCCGTTGCTGAAACGCCGACTTTGAGGCCCAGCTCCTCCGCCGCTTCGCGCGTGATCACGGAGACGATCCGGTAGCTGCCGCAGGCGAGCTCGACCTTCGCCATTACGCCGTCCTTCTCGACGGAGACGACGGTGCCCTCTAGCTGGTTGCGGGCCGAAAGGCCGCTGTCAGGGGCGCGCTCGCCGACGAGCAGTCTCAGCGCTGCCGCATCGACGGTTCGCTGGCCGCCGGATGAGCGCTCGAACTTGATGCGCCCGTCCTTTTCCCAGCGGCGAAGAGTGTCAACGCTGACTCCAAGGATTGCTGCTGCTGCCCCGATCCGTACCTGTTCGCCCATGTGCCCGACCTTACCTTTTGTCGCTCTCAGCGGGCCCGAGGATTCGCTCGACGATGCTCTGCTCGGGGTTTTCTCGCAGCTCACTGAGTGGTCCGGTTTGGACTATCCGCCCGCCGTCCATGATCGCTACCTCGTCGGCCAGTTCAGCGGCGTCGGCCGGGTCGTGAGTTACGACGATCGTCGGAACGGGAACCTCCGCGAGCAGGCCCGCGAGCTCGCTTCGAACCTCGCGGCGGGTGATCGTGTCGAGCGCCGAGAGCGGCTCGTCGAGCAGCAGAACATCGGGGTCGCGGGCGAGCGCGCGGGCAAGCGCAACGCGCTGGCGCTCGCCGCCGGAGAGGCTCGACGGCATCGCGCCCGCAAGCTCGCCAACGCCAAAGCGACCCAGCATCTGCGGCGCCGCGTCGACGCTGGCGAACTCAACGTTCTCAAGCACCGTCATGTGCGGGAAGAGCGCGTAATCCTGAAAGACGAGGCCGACGCTGCGCTCCTCGGGCGCGAGGTCGATGCGCTCAGCGCCGTCAAACCAAACGTGATCGCCAAGGCGAACGTGGCCCGCGTCCGGATTCAGCAGGCCGGCGATCACGCGCAGCACCGAACTCTTGCCAGCACCCGAGGGGCCCAGCAGCGCAAGCGTTTGGCCGGGATCAACGCCAAGCTGAAGATCTATCCTCAGCTCGCCGAGCTGGTGGCCGATTGCGATGTCGAGTCTGTCCATAGTTGGGGCAGCTTTGAGATCAGCAGGACTGCGGCGCTGATCGCAAGCAGCAGTATCCCGATCGCAATTGCCGAGTCGAGGCTTACGGGGAGCTCAGCGTACACGGCAAGCGGCAGCGTCTGCGTGACTCCAGCAACGCTGCCGGCGAAGACGAGCGTGGCGCCGAACTCGCCGATACCCCGCGCGAACGCCAGCGCCCAGCCCGAGCGCAGCCCTTCCGCCGAAAGCGGCAGCGCGATCTTGCGAAATACGCGCAGGCGCCCGGCGCCGAGCGTGCGCGCGGCGTCGAGGCAGTGGCCGTCGATCGCAGCGAAGGCGCTGATCGCCGAGCGAAGGTAGAACGGCGCCGCGACAAAGGTCACGGCGAGAATGACGGCAACTTCAGTGAACGGGATCGTGATCCCCGCGCCATCAAGCGCACCACCGAGCGGTCCGTTCGGGCCGAAGGCAACGATCAGCGCGATTCCGGCGACCGCCGGCGGCAGCACGAGCGGCAGCTCGATCAACGTGATCAGCGCGCGGCGGCCGACGAAGCTGCGCCGCGCAATCAGATAGGCGGCCGGCGTACCGAGCAGCAGAATCAGTGCGTCAGCGACGAGGTTTGCCACGGCGGTAACGCGGATCGCGTCGAGCGTCTGCGGGCTAGTCAGGAGGTCGGGCAGCCGGCCTGGGGCGACGCTTGTAACAAGAGCAATCAAGGGGATCGTCAGAAACGCGACGAGGATTACCGCTGCCAGCACGCAGGCGGCGAGGAAGGCCCGGCTCCCGGCGCGCGTGCTCATTGGC
>CAJBXY010000086.1 GCA_903959665.1 uncultured Solirubrobacterales bacterium
AAAGCCTTGATCGCCGCCGTCGTGTTCACATACATCACAGTGATTGCGCCCGGGTAGCGCTGCTGCCACTGCTCAAGCTCGGCTGCCGTAATCGAATCGGCCAGCGAACAGCCAGCGTCGAGGTCGGGTAGGAGGACGGTCTTCTCGGGTGCAAGAATCGACGCCGTTTCGGCCATGAAGTGAACGCCGCAGAAGGCGATCACGGGGTTATCAACCTTTGCCGCCTGCTGCGAGAGGCCGAGCGAATCGCCGACGTAATCGGCTACATCCTGAACCTCCGGAACTTGGTAATTGTGCGCGAGGATCACCGCATCGCGAGCCTTCGCAAGCTCACGGACCTCGGCTTGAAGCTCGGCAACCAGCAGCGGATCGGAACCGGGCTCAGGCGCCATCGGCAGGTCGACGGAGCTCATCGCTCGACCTCGACGGTCAGCGATAGATCCAGAGCAGCGGCTGAATGAGTGATCGCGCCCACCGATACGAATTGTACGCCGCTGGAGGCGACTTCGGCCACGGTCGCCAGCGTTACTCCGCCGCTGGCCTCAAGCTCGGCGCGCCCTGCTACGTGAGCGACCGCTGCGCTGAGCTGGTCGGGCGTCATGTTGTCAAGCAGCAGCCGCTCAGCGCCGGCCGCAATCGCTTCGTCGACCTGCTCAAGATCGCAGCATTCGACCTCCAGCGGAAGCTTCGCATCGGCGGCACGGGCCCCAGCAACAGCAGCCGCTATGCCGCCGGCCATTTCGATGTGGTTCTCCTTGATCAGGTAAGCGTCCCAGAGGCCGATGCGATGGTTGGCGCCTCCGCCAGCGACGACCGCCGCCTTCTCCAGCAGCCGCATCCCTGGCGTCGTCTTGCGCGTGTCGAGAATCTGCGCGCCCGTGCCCTCGACCGCTTCGACGTAGCGCGCCGCGGCTGTCGCGACGCCGCTGAGATGGGCGAGCAGGTTGAGCGCGCTGCGCTCGCCGCTAACGATCGCGGCTGCGTTGCCGCGAAGGCTCAGCACCGGCCCCTGCTCGCGCCAGCGGCCTTCGTCGGTGAGCGGCTCAAACTCGATCGCCGGATCGAGCGCCGCAAAGACAGCCTCCGCTGCTTCGAGGCCGAAAATAACTCCCGCCTGCTTCTGCGTAATCAGGCCGGCCGCCCTGCTGGCCGGCGGAATTGTCGCGGCCGCCGTGCGGTCGCCGTCGCCAACGTCCTCGGCCAGCGCAGCGGCGACAAGGTGATCGAGCTCTCGCCGGGTCGCCTGATCCATAGAAGCAGCCTAGAGAATTAGGCCGGGCGCTCTTCGAGCAGGACGGCGATCGTCCCCAGCGTCGGGTCGCTGGCGCCGTGCAGGCGCGAGCCAGCGGCAGAGGTCTGGCGCAGATTCTCGATCACTTCGGCGCTAACCCGCTCACCTGGCAGCAGCGCAGGAATGCCAGGCGGATAACCGGCGATTGACTCGCAGGAGATGCGGCCAACAGCCTGATCGAGCGGGACGATCTCGGCCTCACCCAGGAATGCCTCGCGCGGCGGCACGACGCAGCCGCCGGAAAGCTCGAGCCGCGGGACCGGCGCAACCTCGACGAAACCACTGCTGAGCTCGGCGGCGCTCGCTTCGACCGCGGCGACGAGGCGGTCGAACTGCTGATCGGTTTCAGCCAAACTAACGACGAAGACGACGGTCGCCTGAGCGGCCATCTCGGGATGGACGTCGTGGCGCGTGCGTAGGTGATCAAGGAACTGGAGCCCGCTGCAGCCGACGGCGCGAACGTCGAGCACAATCCGCAGCGGGTCAAAACCGGCGATCCCGGGTCGGCCGACGAAACTCTGATCGACTAGCTCGATCCCGTCGATCGCTCCAAGCCGTTCGCGAACCACGACCAGCTTCTCAAGCGTCTCCCCCAGCAGCTCTTCGCCGCGGGTGGCAAGCTGGCGGCGGGCGGCGTCGAGCGAGGCGATCAGCAGTGTGCTCTGGCTCGTTGAACGGAGGATGCGAACTGCCCGGCCAACCGCGGCCTCGTCGATCCGCCCCCCGCTGCCGAGGTGAAGCATCGCGCTCTGCGTCATTGAGCCGCCGAGTTTGTGAGTGCTCGTGAGCACGGCGTCGGCGCCGAGCGCCAGCGCACTTGGCGGCAGATCGGGATGGAAACCGAGGTGCGCGCCCCACGACTGATCGACGACCAGCGCCGCGCCGGCAGCGTGAGCCACCTCGGCGCAGCCGGCGACATCGGCGGCCAAGCCGTAGTAGGTCGGCGAGACGATGAACGCTGTGCGCACCTCGGGGTGCGCGGCCAGCAGCGCGGCGAGCTTCTCCGGCTCAACGCCGAGCGCCATGCCCAACTCACTGTCGTATTCGGGCTCGATGAAGATCGGGTTGCCGCCGCTGAGGACGAGGCCGTCGACGATCGAGGCGTGCGAGTTGCGTTGAGCGATCACGTGGCGCCCGAGCGGCGCGAGCGCAAGACAGAGCGCGTGGTTGCCTTGCGAGGCGCCGTTGGTGAGGAACCAGCTCTTCTCCGCTCCATAAGCCTCGGCTGCCAAGCTTTCCGCCAGCGCGTAAGGAGTTGGCTCGGGGCCGTCATCGATGCCGTCGATCCCCTGAGCGAGGTCGTGGGCGAGAGCGGCCTGACCGAAAGCTTCAACGAGCGCGGCGTCGGCGCCCAGCCCTCCCTTGTGCCCAGGCACGTGGAAGCGAACCGGCTGGCGCGCAGCGTAGGCGGCCGACGCGTCCAGGTACGGCGCAGTCGACTGGTCGTGGCCGGCGGCGCTCACTTAGCTCTCGCTCGATCGCAGCAGCTCGGCGCGGACGAATTCATCGAGGTCGCCGTCCAGCACTCGCTGAGCGTCGCCGATCTCAACGTCGGTGCGGTGATCCTTGACCATCGTGTATGGGTGAAGCACGTAGGAGCGGATCTGCGAGCCGAAGTTGACGTCCTGGCTCTCACCCTTTGCGGCCGCAATCTCCTCGCTGCGGCGGCGCTCCTCGGCCTCGAGCAGCTTTGCTCGCAGCATCTTCATCGCGGTCTCCTTGTTTGACGACTGCGAGCGCTCGTTCTGGCACTGAACGACGATCCCACTCGGGCGGTGCGTGATCCGCACCGCTGAATCGGTCTTGTTTACGTGCTGGCCACCGGCGCCGGATGCGCGGTAGGTGTCGATCTGAAGGTCATCGTCCTCGATCGTCACCCCTTCAATCTCGTCAACGACCGGCGCAATTTCAACCCCCGCAAATGATGTTTGCCGGCGGCTGGCCGAATCAAATGGTGAGAGGCGCACGAGCCGATGGACGCCGCGCTCGGCGCAGAAGAGGCCATAGGCGTTCTCACCGGAAGCCTTGAAGGTCGCTGACTTGATTCCGGCTTCCTCCCCGGCGCTGGCCTCCAGCAGTTCAACCTCGAAGCCGCGGCTTTCGGCCCAGCGCATCATCATCCGCAAAACCATCTCCGCCCAGTCCTGAGCGTCGGTCCCTCCGGCGCCTGCGTTGACCGTGACAAGCGCATCGCCGGCGTCGTAATCGCCGGCAAAGAGGCGCTCCTCCTCAAAGGCTGCGAGCCGCCGTTCGACGTCGGCGAGCTGGCCTTCAAACTCGCCGGCGAGCGATGCGTCCTCATCGACAAGTTCGAGCATCGTCGCTAGATCATCGCCGTCGCCGGAAAGCTCCTGCCAGCGCTCGAGGCGGCGCGATACGCGCGCGTGCTCGGCGCTAACGCGGGCCGCCTGCTCCTGATTATCCCAGAAGCCTTCGGCGCCCATTTGGGCTTCAAGTTCGGAAACCTGATCGGCCAGTGCGGCAGGGTCGAGAAAGCTCGACAGCTCAGCGAGCTGCTCCGTTACAACGCTGAGGCGCTGCGGCGCCGACTCGAGATTTGGCTCAGTAGCCACGACTTGCGACGCTAGCAGCGAAACAGCTTGGCCGCAGGGCGCCACTCAGGCGCCGTGGCACTTCTTGTACTTCTGCCCCGAACCGCACCAGCAGGGGTCGTTGCGCCCAATCTGCTCGTCGGCGTCAAGGACGCGCTGCTCAACCGGCTCGGTCTCGGCAATCTGCTCCTCACCGGCGTAAGCGACCTCGGCTACTCCGCCTCCGGCGGCTGCAGCTTCAAGCGCACCGGTGCCGCCGCCGGACGAGTAGTTGATCGCCTGAGCGGCGATCGGCGCCGACGGGGCTGGCGCGAACGGAGCCTGGCCTTCAGGCTGATCGACCTCAACCTCAACCTCGACGTGGTAGATCATCCGTGCGAAATCGGCCCAGATTGAGTTCATCAGGTCGCCGAAGAGTGTGAAGGCCTCGTTCTTGTAGGCGACCAGCGGATCGATCTGGGCGAAGCCGCGCAGGTGGATTCCCTCGCGCAGGTAGTCCATGTCATAGAGGTGCTCTTTCCAGCGTTGATCGATCGTCTGCAGCAGCAGATATCGCTCGAGCGCGCGCATCAGCTCGTCTCCGAGCTCCTCTTCGCGCGCGTCATAGAGCGCCATTGCTTCGGCGACAACCCGTTCGCTAAGCGATTCGCGATCCAGGTTGCTGGCCAAGACGCTGGCGGCGGTCAAGTCGTTGTCGAGCGTGCCGACCGGCATGATGTCGGTGAGCGCTACGAACAGCCCTGACAGATCCCAGTCCTCGACGTAATCGCTCGGCGTGTACTCATCGACTAGGCGGCTCGCCACCTCGCCGATCTCGGTGCGCGCCTGCTCCCCGAGGTCTGCGCCCTCAAGCACCTCGTCGCGGTAGGCGTACACAACGCGGCGCTGCTCGTTCATCACGTCGTCGTACTCGAGCACGCGTTTGCGGATCAAGAAGTTCTGCTCCTCGACCTTGCGCTGCGCTTTTTCGATCTGCTTGCTGAGCATCCCGGCCTCGATCGGCTCCTCGTTGCCCTCCTCGTCGGTGCCGCCGAGGCGGTCGAGGATCTTGTAGATCCGGTCGCCGGCAAAGAGGCGAACGAGATCATCCTCTGCGCTGAGGAAGAAGCGCGACTCGCCAGGATCGCCCTGACGGCCGGCGCGGCCGCGCAGCTGGTTGTCGATCCGTCGCGACTCGTGGCGCTCGGTGCCGACGATGAAGAGGCCGCCGGCTTCGAGCACCGCTTCGCGCGCGTCGGCGACCTTCGCTTCCTGCTCGCTAATCAGCGCCGGCATCTGCTCGGCAAACTCAGGCTCGTGCGGCTTGACGCCGCTGGCGATCAGCTCCTCACGGGCCAAGTGTTCAGGGCTTCCGCCGAGTTTGATGTCGACGCCGCGACCGGCCATGTTGGTGGCAATTGTGACGGCGCCCGGGCGCCCGGCCTCGGCGATGATCTCGCCCTCTCGCTCGGCGTACTCGGGCTTGGCGTTGAGAACCGTGTGCGGGATTCCCTTCTGCGCCAGCATCGAACCAAGCAGCTCCGAAATCTCAACCGAGATCGTGCCGACCAGCACCGGCTGGCCGATTGCGTGGCGGGCCTCGATCTCGCGCGCAACCGCGCTCCACTTGCCATCCTTCGTCTTGTAGATCTGGTCATTCTGATCTTCACGGACGAGGCCGCGGTTGGTTGGAACTTGAACGACGCCGAGCTTGTAAATCTTCATGAACTCGGTCGCCTCGGTAAGCGCGGTGCCGGTCATCCCTGAGAGCTTGTCGTAGAGGCGGAAGAAGTTCTGCAGCGTGATCGTGGCGAGAGTCTGGTTCTCCTCCTGAACGCGCACGCCCTCCTTCGCCTCGACCGCCTGGTGGAGCCCTTCCGACCAGCGGCGCCCTTCGAGGATGCGGCCGGTGAACTCATCGATGATCCGCACTTCACCGTCGATCACGGCGTAGTCAACGTCGCGCTTGTAGAGACTTTGAGCTTTCAGCGACTGAATCAGATGGTTGACGAGCGGCCCATTCTCGGCGCGGTAGAGGTGGTCGATGTTCATGAACTTCTCGGCCTTGCCGACACCGCGCTCGGTGATCGCGACCGTCTTGTGCTTCTCGTCGAACTCGTAATCGAAGTCGGCGACGAAATCCTTCTTTGCGCGCGGATCCATCCCCTCCGGCGTCTTGCCTGCGACCATCTGCGGCGCGAGCTTGGCGAACTTGCCGTAGGAGTCGGCTGCGGCCTCGGGCGCGCCGGAGATGATCAGCGGCGTGCGCGCCTCGTCGATCAGAATGTTGTCGACCTCATCGACGATCGCGAAGTTGTGCATCGCGACGGGGCGGCCGTCCTCGCCGATGCGCCCCCCGTGCTGGACCTTCTCTTCGAGCGTCTGGGCCATGTTGTCGCGCAGATAGTCGAAGCCGAACTCGGAGTTCGTGCCGTAGGTGATGTCGGCTGCGTAAGCGGCGAGCTTCTCGTTTGGATCCTGCATGTTCTGAAGCACGCCCCAGCTAAAACCGAGCCCGTCGTAAATCGGGCTCATCCACTCGGCGTCGCGGCGGGCGAGGTAATCGTTGACGGTGACGAGGTGGACCCCCCGATCGGAGAGCGCGTTGAGGCAGACCGCCAGCGTCGCCGTCAGCGTCTTCCCTTCGCCGGTCTTCATTTCGGCGATGTTGCCGCCGTGGAGCACCATTCCGCCGATCAACTGCACGTCGAAGTGGCGCATGTTGAGGAAGCGGCGACCGGCCTCGCGGACGATCGCGAAACATTCCGGCAGCACACTGTCGAGCGGCTCGCCCTGCTCGCGGACGCGGACGCGCAGTCCGTCCATCCGTTCGCGCAGCTGATCGTCGCTCAGCGCGACCAGCTCGTCCTCGAAGGCAGCGATCTCTGAGACGCGCTTCTCGTACTGACGAAACTGTTTTCCTTCGCCGACATTCAGCGCTTTTTCGAGCAAACCCATTGACCGAAGTGTAGCCGCGCGCGGCGCCCAACGAGCCTGCTTAGAAGGCGCCCTCCGCGTGGCCGTGGCGGATCGTCTCAGCGCCGGCGCGGCTGCGGGCGCGAGCCCTGTCGCCGCGGCGGTTCAGTTGGCGCACAACCTCGTCGGCGATGTGGCCGATCGCGGCCGCCATGTTGCGCTCGTGAGCCTTGGCGTTGATCGTTCCACCCTTGATGTGAAGGTTCGCTTCGGCCTTCTGGCCGTCGGCGATCTTAGGGTTGTGCTCCTCGGCGAGAATCACCTCGCAGCGAACATCCTCGGGCACTCGCCGTTTGATCTTCGCGAAACGCTTGGCGACAAGCGCACGCAGCTCTCCATTGATCTCGATATTGGTCCCGGTCAGGTCGATGCGCATAGGGAGTCCTTTGTCGTGATGGAGGTAGCTCAAATGTACCACCGCCAGGCGCTAAGGAACAGAGCAATATGTGACAGCGCTGACGCACTCGCTGGCGCCCTCGAGCAGCGCCTCGGCGCAGAGCTCGAGCGTCGCGCCGGTGGTGCAAACGTCATCGATCAGGATCGCCTTCGGCGGCGCCGCGTGGGCAAGGCCAACGCGCAGACCGCGCCCGCTCAGGCGCTCGCTGCGGCCAAGGCCGCGCTGCCCACGCGCGACTGCCGATCGGCGCCTCAGCGGGCGTTCGAGCGGCAGCAGCACAAGGCGCGAAAGCTCGGCTGCGAGCAGATCGGCGTGGTCAAAGCCGCGCTGGCGGAGGCGGAGTGGGCTGGCAGGAACGGGAACCAGCGCGGCGTCTGGCGGGAAGGCGCGCGGCGGCAGCGCATCGACGATCTGTCGCGCCATCAGCGCTGCCAGCGCTGTCGCGGACTGAAACTTGAGTGCGTGAACCAAGGCCCGCGCCGGCCCTTCGAACTGCAGCGGCGACCAATGCTGCGCAAGCACGCTGCCGCAGCGGCGCGGCGCCAGCGGCTCAATCCACGGAAGCTGCGAGCGACAGTCCTCGCAGAGCCGCTGGTCGGCCGCTTCACGACAGGCCCAGCAGAGCGGCGGGACGATCAGGTTTAGGGCTGCGCGAAAGATCTCGCCAACTTTGGCGCGAGAGTCGCATCGCCACCAGCAACGGTCTGCGACGATCAAGCCTGATGCCTGCAACAACTTCGCTCCTGCCGCTCGCTGCCACGGCCGACACCTCATGGACGATCGAACCTGGGGCGATCCTGATGATCTTGATCCTCGGGGGGCTCTACCTGCCGCGCTGGTGGCGCGTGCGGCGAGCAGACGGGGCCGAGGCGGCGCCGATCTGGCGCCTGGCCAGCATGCTCGTCGGGCTCAGCTCGCTGGCGCTGGCGCTGCTCTCTCCGATCGACGTGCTGGCCGAGCAATCGTTCAGTTTCCACATGGCCCAGCACATGCTGCTGCTCGATCTGGTGCCGATCTTCTGCATCCTCAGCTTGAACAAGATTCTGCTGCGCCCGGCGACCAAGCGCCTACAAGCGTTGGAACGTTCGCTCGGGCCGCTGATGCACCCCTGGGTGGCGGTTGTGCTCTACATCGTCGCGATGTGGGCTTGGCACGTGCCTGGCGCCTACGACGCAGCGCTCGAGAACGCGACCGTTCACGTGCTCGAACACATCTGCTTCCTCAGCGTCGGCTTCCTCTACTGGTGGCAGCTGCTCTCACCGATCCGCTCACGCTTTCGCGGCGGGGCGATGGGCCCGCTCCTGTACATGGTCTCGACCAAGGTGGGAGTCGGCCTGCTCGGAATTCTGTTGACCTTCGCACCGAATTCGCTCTACCCCTACTACGAGCAGCGCGAAGGGATCTTTGGCCTCAGCGCCGTCGTCGACCAGCAGATTGGCGGCGAGCTGATGGCGCTGGAGCAGACGATTGTGATGGGCGTTGCGCTCGCCTACCTGCTGTTCCGCGCAATTGAGCAGAGCGAGCGTGAGCAGGAGCGCCGCGAAGCGCTCGAAGACCGCGCCGAAGAGCAGCGCAGCTAGCCGCTCAGCACTGCGCCGTCATCGACGCGCAGCTTCTCGCCGGGCGCCGCTTCGACCGTGACGGCGCCGCTGACATTGACGCCGCCGCCAAAACTAACGTCGCCTTTGACGGTCAGGCGCTCGGCGGCTAGCAGTGACGGCGCGCCCTGCGCGAAGCGAGCCTCGAAGTCGTCGATCAGGCCGAAGTAGTCACGATCCAACTCGGCCAACGGCGCGTGGCCGGCGCAGGCCGGCGCCAAACGAAGCTGCCCGTCGGCGGCCAGCTGATAGGCGTCGGAGCGCAGCACCAGCAGGTCGTCGGTCGTCTTGACCGGCAGGAAGCGCGATCGCGGCACGCGGATCGCGCGGGCGCCGGGGATCGCGGCGATCGCCGCACCGATCGCCGATTCAAGCTGAACAACCGGCGTCGAGCCGGCATCGGACGGGTCGACGGTCTTGCGATTTACGATCATTGGCAGGTCGATCACTCGATCGTCGCCAATCGCCGCGTCCAGCGCCTGAAGGTCGAGCCAGATGCTGTTGGTGTTGAAGAAACGGTGGCGCTCGGTGTCGGCAAAGGCTTCAAGATCAGCGTCGGGCGTCTGCGCGATTTCGCGCAGCACCAGCGACCCGTCACCGCGCCGCGCCAGATGGCCGCCCTTACGGTCGGCGGCGGTGCGGTCGGCGACCTCCATCACGAAAGGCGCCTGCTCGGCGGCAATCCAGCAGAGAATTGCCGGGTCGAGGACGGCGCCGAGGTTGTCGGCGTTGGCGACAAAGGCGTAGCGGTAGCCGGCTACAAGCATTTCGGCGAGCATCCCTGAGCCAACCAGCGACGGGTAGATGTCGCCGTGGCCTGGGGGGCTCCACTCCAACTCAGGGTCTGCCGGCCAGGCGGCCGGGGTGAGGCTGCCGTCATCAACCAGCTTTGGCACGCGGCCTTGAAGAAAGTCGGGCGCGAGCTCGGCTGAGAGATCGCCGTAGCCGGCGAGCGCCGCCAGCGAAGCTTCGCGCGTGCGGAAGCTGTTGAGCAGAACCAGCGGCAACCTTGCGCCGCCGTGTTCGGCTCGCAGCGCTTTGATCT
>CAJBXY010000087.1 GCA_903959665.1 uncultured Solirubrobacterales bacterium
AGAGCAATGACGATGATCAAACGCCCAGGGCCTCAGGGCCTCTACAACCCCGCCAATGAGCACGATGCCTGTGGCGTGGCGATGGTCGCCAAGCTCGACAACATTCCGTCGCACAGGGTGATTGAGCAGGCGCTCGAGGCGCTCGACAATCTTGAGCACCGTGGCGCTGAGGGAGCCGACGTCACGAGCGGCGACGGCGCAGGAATTCTGGTTCAGATTCCTGACGCATTTCTTCGCGGCGTGCTCGAGTTTGAGCTGCCTGAGGCTGGCTTCTACGCGGTCGGCGTCTGCTTCCTGCCGCGCGATGCCGAGCGCCGCCGCAAGCTTCAGCAGCTGGTTGAGCTGAACACTCGGGTCGAAGGGCAGATCTTCCTCGGCTGGCGAGATGTGCCGGTCAACGAAGAGCACGTTGGCGTGACCGCCGGCCGCTCGCGGCCGCACATCAGCCAGGCGATCATCGCGGCAGGGCCGGGCTTTGACCGTGACCAGGACGCCTTCGAACGCAAGTGCTATGTGATCCGCCGCATCGTCGAGCTTGCCGCTGGCCCTGACTTTTACTCGCCGAGCTTCTCTTCGCGCACCTGCGTCTACAAGGGCATGCTGATGTCCAGCCAGGTCGCCGAGTTCTACCCCGACCTCAGTGACGAGAGGTTTGCTTCTGCGCTGGCGTTGGTTCACTCGCGCTTCTCGACCAACACTTTCCCCAGCTGGGAGCTTGCCCATCCGTTCCGCGTGATCGCCCACAACGGCGAGATCAACACTCTGATGGGCAACATCAACTGGATGAAGGCGCGCGAGAGTTCGCTCGCCAGCGAGCTCTTCGGCCCCGACCTGCAGAAGGTGATGCCGATCGTCCGCCCCGGCGGCTCCGACTCGGCGACCTTCGACAATGTGCTCGAGCTGCTGATGCTCGCCGGCCGTTCGCTGCCGCACTCGGCGATGATGATGATCCCTGAGGCCTACCGCAATCGGGCCGATCTTTCGCCGGCGCTGAAAGGCTTCTACGCCTTCCATTCCTGCCTGATGGAGCCATGGGACGGGCCGGCCTCCGTCTGTTTCACAGATGGCCGCGTCGTCGGCGCGACGCTCGACCGTAACGGACTGCGCCCGGGCCGCTGGGTTGAAACAAAGGACGGCCTCGTTGTGCTCGGCTCTGAGTCGGGGATGCTGGCAATCGATCCGGAGAACGTGAAGCGCCTCGGCCGCCTCCAGCCAGGAAAGATCTTCCTCGTCGACCTTGAGCAGGGCAGGATCATCGAGGACGAGGAGGTAAAGCAGGAGGTTTCCAGCGCGCGGCCTTACGAGCAATGGTTCAACGACAACTGCGTTCACTTCGATGATCTTGAAACCGCGCACGTGACGATGACCGGAGTGCTGCCAAGCCACATCCGCAGGCAGGCGTTTGGCTACAGCGAGGAAGACCTAAAGGTGCTGATCGCGCCGATGGCGCAGAGCGGGCAGGAGCCGATCGGTTCGATGGGCAACGATGCCGCGCTGGCCGTGATGTCGGACTGCGCGCCGCCGCTCTTCTCCTACTTCAAGCAGCTCTTTGCGCAGGTCACAAACCCGCCGATCGATCCGATCCGTGAATCGATCGTGATGTCGCTGGCGACCTCGGTCGGCGCCGAGGCGAACCTGCTTGGTGAGTCGCCGGAGGCCGCCCATCAGCTGGTGATGAATCAGCCGATTCTGCGCAACCAGGAGCTTGAGACGCTGCGCAACGTCGAACGCGACATCTTCCGCGCCCACACGCTTGACATCACTTGGCCAATCAGCGAAGGCGCTGGCGGCCTCAGCACGCGGCTGGCGAACCTCTGCGACGAAGCGCACGACGCGATCACGGCCGGCGCTTCGGTACTGATTCTCTCCGACCGCCGCGTCGGCCCGGAGCGCACAGCGATTCCCTCGCTGCTGGCGGTCGCCGCCGTCCATCACCATCTCGTGCGGATTGGAAACCGGCTTCAGGCCGGCTTGGTGCTCGAGAGCGGCGAACCGCGCGAGGTTCATCACTTCGCGACGCTGATCGGCTACGGCGTCAGCGCGATTAACCCTTACCTGCTGCTCGACAGCGCGGCCGAGATGGCTGCGGCCGGCCACGTTGAGGGTGTCAGCGATCCAAGTGAAGCTGAACGGAACATCGTCAAGGCGCTCGGCAAGGGGCTCCTAAAGACGATCTCGAAGATGGGGATTTCAACGATTCAGTCCTACTGCGGCGCTCAGATCTTTGAGGCCGTTGGGCTCGAGCAGCAGCTAGTTGACCGCCACTTCACCGGCACCGCCTCGAGGATCGGCGGGATTGGCCTCGATGTGCTCGGCGCCGAAGCATTGACGCGCCACGCCCGCGCTTGGCCGCTCTCAGGCGAACGTGACGACGAGCTTCTCCCGGTCGGTGGCATCTACGCTTGGCGCCGCGACGGCGAGCAGCACATGTGGAACCCCGACACGATCGCCGCGCTGCAGCAGGCCGTTCGGATAACGCCCGAGGAGGGTGACGCGCAGAGTCGCTATGACGAGTACGCGCGCCTTTGCAACGACGAGGCGACGAAGCGCGCAACGCTGCGCGGGCTGCTGAAGTTCACGACCGACGTGACGCCGATTCCGCTCGACGAAGTTGAGCCTGCGAAGGAGATCGTCAAGCGCTTTGCGACCGGTGCGATGTCGCTCGGCTCAATTTCGACCGAGTCGCACGAAACGCTCGCGATCGCGATGAACCGCCTTGGCGGGCGCTCGAATACCGGCGAGGGGGGAGAGGATCCGCGCCGTTTTCAGCCTGACGTAAACGGCGATCTGCGTCGCTCCTCGATCAAGCAGGTCGCTTCCGGCCGGTTCGGCGTGACAATCCACTACCTCGTCAACGCCGATCAGATTCAAATCAAGATGGCGCAGGGCGCAAAGCCCGGCGAGGGAGGCCAGCTCCCTGGCCACAAGGTCGACAAGTACATCGGTTGGGTACGCCACACAACCCCGGGTGTCGGTTTGATCTCGCCGCCGCCGCATCACGACATCTACTCGATTGAGGATCTCAAGCAGCTGATCTACGACCTTCGCTGCGCCAACCCGAAGGCGCAGGTTTCGGTCAAGCTCGTCTCCGAGGTTGGCGTCGGTACGGTCGCTTCCGGCGTAGCCAAGGCCAACGCCGACCACGTGCTGATCGCAGGCCACGACGGCGGCACCGGTGCTTCGCCGCTCAGCTCTGTTCACTCGGCCGGCGTGCCGTGGGAGATCGGCCTTGCGGAGACGCAGCAGACGCTCTGCCTCAACGACCTGCGCTCGCGGATCACCGTTCAAACCGACGGCCAGCTGAAGACCGGGCGCGACGTCGCGATCGCGGCAATTCTCGGCGCCGACGAGTACGGCTTCTCAACAGCGCCGCTGATCGCGACCGGCTGCATCATGATGCGCGCCTGCCACCTCAACACCTGCCCGGTCGGCATCGCAACGCAGGACCCTGAGCTGCGCAAGCGCTTCAAGGGAACGCCGGAACACATCGTCAACTTCTTCTTCTTTGTTGCCGAAGAGCTGCGCGAGCTGATGGCGTCGTTGGGGATGCGCACGCTCGACGAGATGATCGGCCGCACCGAACTTCTTGAAGCCGACGAGGCGATCGAACACTGGAAGACGGCTGGCGTCGACCTGACGCACCTGCTGTACCGCGTCGAATTGGAACCGGACGCGCCGCTCCGCCGCGTCGGCCCGCCGCCGGAGGTGCTTGCGAGCGCGATCGACTGGGAGCTGATCAAACTCGCTGAGCCGGCGATCGAGCGCGGCGAGAAGATCACTATTGAGCACCCAATCAGGAACGTGAACCGCTGCGTTGGTGGCTTGCTTTCAAGCCGCATCGCCGAGCTCCACGGAGCCGAGGGGCTACCGGAGGGAACGATTGAGATCGCGCTTGAAGGGTCCGCTGGGCAGAGCTTCGGCGGTTGGCTTGCGCCGGGCGTGACGATGACGCTGCGCGGCGACGCAAACGATTACACGGGCAAGGGGCTCTCCGGCGGAATCTTCTCCGTCGCGCCGCTCGATTCGGTCGACTTCCCGGCCGAGCAGAACGTGATCGCCGGCAACACAGTTCTTTACGGAGCAACCGACGGGCGAGCCTTCTTCCGCGGCCTCGCCGGCGAGCGCTTCGCGGTTCGCAACTCCGGCGCCAGCGCCGTTGTCGAAGGCGTCGGCGACCACGGCTGCGAGTACATGACCGGCGGCCGCGTCGTCGTGCTTGGGCCCACAGGCCGTAACTTCGGCGCGGGAATGAGCGGCGGCCTCGCCTTCGTCCTCGACGAGGACGGCAGCTTTGCGCAGCGCGTCAACCCCGAGATGGTCGATCAGCTCGAGCCGCTTGATGAGGCCGACGCAATTGAGGTCCGCAATCTCGTTGCTGAGCACACCGAGCGCACCGGCTCAACCGTTGGCCAGCGGGTGCTCGACGATTGGGCCGAGCTGCAGGGTTCATTCGTCAAGCTCTTCCCCGCCGACTACAAACGTGTACTGGCCGAGCTCGCCCAGCAAGAGGCCGAGAATGCCGATCACCCAAGCGTCGACGCCAGCGAGGTTGGTGGCTGATGGGCGAGATCGGTGGTTTCCTCAAGATTGAGCGGGTTGGGATTCCTTACAAGGATCCGATCGAACGCGTTGAGCTGGAGCCCTACAAGGAGTTCGTCGAAATTCGTTCCGATCAAGAGCTCGCCGCGCAGGGCGCGCGCTGCATGGAGTGCGGCGTTCCCTTCTGCCACAACGGCTGCCCGCTTGGGAACCTGATCCCCGACTTCAACGATCTCGTCTACCACGAGGATTGGCAGGCGGCGATAGTTCGCCTCCACGCGACCAACAACTTCCCTGAATTCACCGGCCGCCTCTGCCCGGCGCCCTGCGAGGCGGCCTGCGTGCTTGAGATTCGTGAGGGTGAATCGGTCACTATTAAGCAGATCGAACTTTCGATCATCGACCGCGCCTGGCAGGAGGGTTGGGTCAAGCCGGAGCCGCCACAGCTCGAGAGTGGCCGTTCCGTGGCCGTCGTCGGTTCCGGCCCGGCTGGGTTGGCGGCGGCGCAGCAGCTTCGCCGCGCCGGCCACAAGGTCGTTGTTTTCGAGCGTGACGAGGCGCCCGGAGGCCTGATCCGCTTCGGTGTTCCCGACTTCAAGATCGAAAAGCACGTGATCGACCGCCGCGTTCAGCAGCTGATTGAGGAGGGCGTCGAACTTCGCTACGGCATTGATGTAGGCGTCGACGTCAGCGCCGACCAGCTCAAGCGGGACTTCGACGCCGTTGTGCTCGCGATCGGCTCGCGCGTGCCGCGCGACCTCGACGTGCCGGGCCGCGAATTGGACGGCGTCCACTTCGCGATGGAGTACCTCTACGGGCGCAACCGCTGGGTCGCCGATCAGCTCGGGCCGCAGCCGCCTGCGCCGGCGCCGACCGATCTGCCAAAGATTACGGCTGAAGGCAAGCACGTCGTCGTCGTTGGCGGCGGCGATACCGGCGCCGACTGCGTCGGCAACTCGATCCGCGAGGGTGCGCTCGGCGTGGTTCAGCTCGAGCTTCTCCCCGAGCCGCCGGAACATCGCCCCGACGACCGCACTCCGTGGCCGGTTTGGCCGCAGAAGTACCGCCTCTCCTACGCGATGGAAGAGGCCCGTGAGATTGGCAAAGGAGAGCAGGATTTCTCGGTCGTCACGACCCACTTCTCGGGCGAGGACGGCAAGGTCACGACCCAGCACATCGCGCAGGCCGAGGCTGCGCCGCCGTTCGCACCGCTGCCGGGGAGCGAACGCGAACTGAAGGCCGACCTTGTTCTGCTCGCGACCGGTTTCATCCACCCTGAAGCGGAGGGCCTCGTCGCCGACCTCGGCTGTGAGCTCGACGCCCGCGGCAACATCGAGGCGCCCACCTACCAAAGCTCTGAGGCCGGCGTTTTCGTCGCCGGTGACGCGCGCCGCGGGCAGTCACTGATCGTCTGGGCAATAAACGAAGGACGGCGCTGTGCGCGTATGGTTGACAAGTACTTCGCTGAAGTTCCTGCCCTGTTAGGAGGCCAAAATGATTAGCCAGCAGCTGCCACGGACCGCAATCATCGGTGCTGGATCGTCCGGCATCACGGCGCTGAAGACCTTCGCTGAGCGCGGATTTGACGTCACCTGCTTTGAGGCCTCCAACCGCGTTGGTGGCAACTGGGTCTACGAGAACATCAACGGCATGTCGGCCTGCTACCGCGATCTGCACATCAACACCTCGCGGCTGCGGATGGCCTACTCCGACTACCCGATGCCGGATGACTACCCGGATTACCCAAACCACGCTCAGATCGCCGCCTACTTCGATGATTACGTCGATCACTTTGGCGTCCGCGATCGGATCCGCTTCGAAACGCCGGTGGAGCACGCCGAGCGGCTCGCGGATGGCACCTGGGAGCTGACGCTTGGCGACGGCAGTAGCGAACGCTTCGACGCGCTGCTCGTAGCGAACGGGCACCACTGGAACCCGCGCTGGCCGGAACCAGCCTTCCCCGGTTCAGAGTCGTTTGAGGGCGAGCAGATGCACGCTCACTCATACATGCGCCCCGATTCGCTAGACGGCAAGGATGTCGTCGTTCTCGGGATGGGCAACAGCGCGATGGACATCTCGGTCGAGGCTTCATACGTCGCTGAGAACGTTTATCTCGCAGCCCGCCGAGGCGCTTACATTGTGCCGAAATACATCTTCGGCAAACCGACAGATCAGCTCGGTGGCTGGGTCAATCCGCGGATCCCGTTCAAGATTCGCCAGAAGGCCGTTGCGAAGCTGATCAACACCTACGTCGGCAAGGTCACGGACTTCGGATTGCCCAAGCCCGACCATGAGTTCGGCGAGGCCCACCCGACGATCTCAAGCCGGATCCTTGACCGAATCACGCACGGCGCGATCAAGGTCAAGCCGAACATTCGCCGCCTCGAAGGCGATGAGGTTGAGTTTGAGGACGGCAGCCGCGTCCACGCCGACGTCGTCATCTACTGCACCGGCTACAAGATCACCTTTCCATTCTTCGACGAGGATTTCATCTCCGCGCCGGACAACCGGATCGATCTCTTCCGCCGCGTCTTTAAGCCGGATCTCCCGAACCTCTTCTTCATCGGCCTGCTGCAGCCGCTCGGCGCAGTGATGCCGCTCTCGGAGGCTCAGGGCCGCTGGGTTGCCGACTATCTGAACGGCCGCTACAAGCTCCCCCCTGAGGGCGAGATGCGCAGCTTCATCGGCGAAGACATGGCGAAGATGCAGAAGCGCTACGTGGCCTCGAAGCGGCACACAATTCAGGTCGACTTCGACGATTACCTCTACGAGCTGTCCAAAGAGGTCGCGGCCGGTGAGGCGCGCGCCCAGGCCGGGGGCTACCAGCGCCCCGTTGAAACGCTGGCCGAGCGCGACGCCGCCCCAGCCTGATCGACGCTCGCGCGTTCAGTTGGAGGTAGCGGCGGTGGCCGGCGCGCCAAGTGCAATGTTGTTACAGCTCTCGCAGATCTCGGCTGGAATCACGCCGGCCTTCATCAGCAGCGCGAACACTTTGCAACCGACGCAGATGCCGAAGACCGATTCCAGCGTCGCAAAGACGGCGAGTACGGCCAGCACGATCGACGCCGCGCCGAGCTGATCAAAGCCGGCGGCCAGCAGCGCGGCCGTAACTGAGAAGGCGGCGCCGATCCCCTGCGCAAATCGCTTCGGCGGGCCAGGCACAAGCTTCTCATCAAAGGGCAGCGCGGGGGTGAGGACGCGGGTGACGAACTGGCCGAGCGGGCTGAGCGTCGGGCCCGTGAGCACGCGAGCGAGGAAGCCATAAGCCAGCACGATGAAGATCCAAGGCTGGGCGAAGATGATCGCTGCCAACGCGATCAGCACTACGCCACCGGCGACGAGCCGGGCTGAAACCTCGTTGACCGGGTTCGGGAAGGAGAAGAGCGAATCGACCATCTAGAGATAAAAATAGCAAAGCGCTGATCGGCTTTAGATTGATTAGTCGTGGATCTGCGAAATTCACGCAAATAGGGCGCTTTTCGAGCAGATGGGAGGGGAAGAACCACAGGCTCAGGTGCTTTAGAGGGCAGCAGCGATGGAACAGACCGGTTACGACACCCCGCCACTTGGCCGCGAGGCCACCAAGGCAGAGCTTGACGAACTCGTAATTGAGCTCGTCAAACGCGACGCCGCCAGCCTGCTGCGACTTTCGCGGCGCCACAGCCTCTGCGCCGATGACGCCGAGGACGCCTACCAGCGCGGCCTTGAGATTTTCATCAAGCATGCGCCGCGCCTTGACCCGCAGCGGGCGCCCGCCTGGCTGCGAACCGTGATCAAGCACGAGGCGATGGCCGTTCGGCGGACGCGCCAGCGTGACTTAACCAGCCACGACATCGACTTCGACCAGCTCGAGAACGATCGCGGCGCATCGCCGGAAGAGCGCGCGCTTGGCTTCGAGCAGGTGGCGCAGTCGGCTGAAGCGCTCCAGCGACTCAAGCCGCAGGAGGTTCGCGCCCTCTGGCTGCGCGCCCAAGGCAACTCTTATGACGAAATTCAGGAGCAGACCGGCTGGAGTCGGACGAAGGTCAACCGTTGCCTCTATGAGGGTCGCCGCGCCTTCATCTCGCGCTACGCGGGAATCGAATCAGGCGAGGAGTGCAAGCGCTGGGAGCCGCTGCTTTCGGCGCTCGTCGACGGTGAGGCCACGACCGAGCAGCTTGTTGAGCTGCGCCCGCACCTTCGCCAGTGCGGCTCCTGCCGCGGAGTCGTGCGTGAGATGCATCGCTCCAGCGCGCCGCTGGCGGCCGTCTTTCCGGCTGCTTTGCTGGTCGGCGCCGGCGCGCCGTTGGAGCAGGCCAACAACGTCTTCATCCGTGCCTACGAATCGCTGACCGCTTGGGCAACCGAGCGCTCCGCTTCCTCTCTTGTGCGCGCGCAGATTGTCACCGAGTCGGTCGTCGGCGCGGCCGGAAAGGCGACCGCGGTGGTGGCCGCCACAGCAGCTGCTGCCAGCGGCGGCGCGGTCGCGCTCGATCAGCTCCCGCCGGCGTCCTCTCCGGCACGCTTGGCGCTCCTCTCCACTCAATCGGCCGATCGCTCGGCCAGCAAACGCGCGCAAGCTGAAATTGCCGCGCGCCGCTCGCGTCGGCAGGCAAGGGCGCGGGCGCAGGAAGAGTCGGCTCGCAGCGAGCAGTTGGCCGCCCGGGCCGCTGCCTCGGCGCCGGTCACAGCCCAATCAACGCCCGCGGCGCCACAATCCAGCTCGCTTGCACCCGAGTCGGCGCCCCCCACATCATCGGTGCCGGCGAGCGCCGAGATGGGCCTTGAGTAGCGCGCTCAATGCCCGATCGCAGGTGCCGTCCGCCGCGGCGCGTAATTTGCCTCCCTGATCCCCTGCCTTCGGAGCTGCCGTTGCCCCTCTGTTTCATCGAGCCTCAGGATGCGATTCGCGTAATCGCTGAATCTGTCGGCCGCGACGCTAGGCGCCAACTGCTAGGCGAACTCGTCCGCGCATGGGTTGACGCGATCCCCGAGACCGATCTCGAGACCCACTACGTGAAAGCCGTCGCCGACCTCGACGAGCATGACCTTTCGATGCTCGCCGCCTGGCACGCCTCGATGGAGGTCGGTCAACCGGTCGCCAACCGCGACTTTCTGCTCGGCGTCTTCGGGTCGCTAGGCGAACATCGCCGTGAGGCGCTGAAGATCGCGGCCGGCTTCCGCGGCGAAGAGGCCTTCGAAGCCGGCGTGTCGGAAGAGCAGGCGCTTGAAACCGTGCTGCCGGCGCTCAGCCGCGAACGCTGCGCCGAGCTGGCCGAAGAGTGCCTTGAGCTTTACCTCTGGGACCGAATGGGTTCCGACAACTAACAGCGCGGCGCGGGCTAAGGCAGAGCAGGGCTAAGGCAGGGCCGGTGGCGGCTGCTTCACTTCGGTCGCCGTTCCCTCAACGTCATACTCGCGCTGCGGCCTCTTGGCGCGCGCGTATTTGGCCGCGCGCGAGCCAAAGACGGCGCCGCGCAGCGTCCAGCCGGCCGGCCCGCCAACGCTGGTAGCCGCGTAGCTAATCGCTTTCGTCAGCGCGATTTTTCGAATGATGTCGCGCGTCGGCTGGAACAGAAAGAGCAGCCCAACGATGTCGGTTAGAAAGCCGGGGGTCAGCAACAGCGCGCCGCCGGAGATCACGAGGCCGCCGTCGGCGGTCTCCTTCGCCGGAACTTTTCCGTTGCCAATCGCAGCACGAAAGCGCAGCCACGAGCGCGAACCTTCGCGCATCAAGAGCCATGCGCCAAGCAGCGAATCGGCTACCAGAAGGGCAATAGTCCACCAGACGCCAATCATCGAACCGACCTGAATGATGATCGCGAGCTCAATGATCGGAACGATGATCAGAAGTAGAACTAGAAGAGGCATGATTCGCCATCAATTGTAGGGAGTGCAGCGGGCTACAATCGCCGCTATGGCAAACGTTGACGAAGTCGAGGCAGCGCTAACAAACGTGATCGACCCTGAGCTGGGGCTTGACTTCGTTGAGCTTGGCCTGATTTACGAGATCGCCGTTGATGGCCCAAAGGTCCACGTCACCTACACGCTGACAACGCCAGCCTGCCCGATTGGCCCGATGGTCGCCGAGCAGATCGAAGAGTTCGTCAGCGTTCTCGATGGCGTCGAAGCCGTTGAGTCGGCGATGATCTTCACGCCGCCGTGGACGCCAGAGATGATGAGCGAAGACGCGAAGTTCGCGCTCGGCTACTGAGCCGCTGCCGCTTCAGCCGAGAGCGCCAAGAGCTCGTCGATCGAATCCTGCAGCGCGTCGGCGAGAACGTCGATGTCGTCCATCTGGTCGTAGTCACCTAGTAGTCCGAAGCTGAGCCCGCCGTCGTAGCTCATGATCGCGATCGCCAGAGCATGGTTGCGCGGCAGGAAGGCAACGGGCGCGATCGAGAGCAGCCTCGAGCCGCCAACGTAGAGCGGGAACTGCGGCCCGGGAACGTTGGTCACGATCAGGTTGAAGAGGCGCGTTGAGAAGTTCAGCCGTGAGGCCTGCGCCAGCAGCGTCGGCGGCGCGAAGTTCTGCGCCTCGCTGATCACCTCAGCGCCGAGCGCCTGCTTTGACTCCTTCAGCCCGTCCATCGACTGGCGAACCATTCCCAGCCGCGCAATCGGATCGTCGATGTAAACCGGAAGCGGCCCGCGCATCGCAGCGATCTGGTTGCCGAACTCGTGGTGGGCGTCCTTCGGCCGAATCGAAACCGGCACCAGTGCCCGCAGCTCAAGCCCTTCGGTGCGAACGCCGCGCGAGTGAAGCCAGCTCCTAATCGCGCCGCTTACGACCGTCAGCACGGCATCGTTGACCGTTCCGCCGAGCGCGTTCTTGATCTGCTTGAAATCCTCGAGCTGTGCTTGCACCACGCGAAAGCGCCGATGCGGGCCGATCTCAACATTCAGCGGCGTCGCCGGCGCTGCGTTGATTCCCGCCCATGCGACCTCACCGACCCCCTCAATCCCGTCGCGCAGGCCGTCAAAGACCGCCGCCGGGCTGGCGACCATCTTCGTAAGGCTCTTGACGCTGTCGATCGCCGTGCGCGTGATCCCAAGCGCTCCCGAAGCCAGCAGGTCGGCGTCGCCGGGCTCGGGGGCGGGCGTCCACGCCTCGTCCGGATGATCAACGACCGTTCCCTCCGGCGAGAGGTCGAAGATCACTGTCGCCAGATCAACGCCCGAAACGCCGTCGATCATCGCGTGGTGGGTCTTGTTAATCAGCGCCCAGGAATCGTCTTCGAGCCCCTCGATGATCCACATCTCCCAGAGCGGCTTTGAACGGTCGAGCTGCTGCGAGAAGATCCGTGAGGTCAGCAGCAGCAGCTGCTCCTCGCTGCCTGGGGGTGGGAGCGCCGTGCGGCGGACGTGGTATTCGATGTTGAAGCTCGGATCGTCAACCCAGACAGGGCGCCCGGTGCGCATCGGCGGCAGCGCGAGCTTTTGGCGGTAGCGCGGCACAAGGTGGAGGCGGCCACGGATCGTGTCGAGGAACTGATCAAAGTCGGGAACGGGGTTTTCGAACATCGCGACGGCTCCCACGTGCATGTGCGAAGTCGGGCCCTCCTGCTCGAGGAATGACGCATCGAGCGCGGTCAATCGGTCAAAGTGTTCCTGAGCCATACTCTGAATCTATACCGATCGCAGCCAAATTGGCTGTAATTGACGCGAAAGAACCGCCCGCGCGCCGACTAACCCAATGGAGTCCAAGCCGACAACAGAGCAAGAGAAGCCACCTTCGCGGGGGATCCGAGTCCTCGTGATCGTGCTGCTGGTGCAGTTGCTCTTCGCCGGTGTGCTGATCTACTTCGCGCTAGCGGGCTGGCCGTGGGTTCCAAATGCCCCGGCCGAAACCGCCCGGCCTGCCGTAGCGGAGCGCTTCCTCGCCGGGCGGCCTGGGGACCGGGTGCCGACGCCGAGCGTCAACATGTTTGATCGGGACCGAGCCTTCAACCTGCTCCGCCGTCAGGTTGATCGCTATGGCTGGAGGCCGGCTGGCTCTGCCAGTTCGCGGCGGCTCGCCAAAGAGTTGGCCGGGCGCCTGCCTGCCGGCAGGCTCGAGCCGTTCAAGGCCGCAAAGTTGACGCTCAACAACGTCGTCGGCGTGATTCCAGGGCGGCTGCCAGCGATCGTTGTCGGCGCCCACTACGACGTCGAAGCGACGCCGAAAGGCTTTGTCGGCGCAAACGACGGCGCGGCAGGGACCGCTGCCGTCGTCGAGCTGGCACGGGCGCTCGCAGCGCGGCCGGTTGCCGGGGGCCGCGAGATTCGCTTTGTCCTTTTCGATGGTGAGGAGGAGGCGGCCGGTGCGTTCGATTTCAGCAGCGGCGTGATGCGCGGCTCGCGCGCCTACGCACTCCGCCATAGCGGTCAGGTCGCCAGCGTCGTGCTGCTCGACTACATCGCCAACCGTGGCTTGCAGCTTCCCCGTGAAGCAACCTCAGATCGCCAGCTTTGGGCCAAGCTTCGAGCCGCAGCTGAGCGCTCCGGAACCGCCGCCAGCTTCCCTGACAGGTCGGGAGCCGCGGTCTGGGACGATCACACGCCGTTTCTCGAGCGCGGAATCGCCGCTATCGACCTGATTGATTTCGAATATCCATGGCGCGACACGCTTGCAGACAATCTCAGCAAAGTTTCGCGGCGGGCTCTCGACGTGACGGGAGAAACCGTCTATGCGCTGCTCGATCAACTGCGTCGCGGCTAGCTCTTCGTACACTCACGCTTCAGTGAACGCTCCAGAGAAGATCCTGCTCGCCGCTCCGCGCGGTTACTGCGCCGGCGTCGACCGCGCCGTGCAGTCGGTTGAGCGCGCGCTCGAAGCGCACGGAGCGCCCGTCTACGTGCGCAAGGAGATCGTCCACAACAAGCACGTCGTTGAACAGCTTCGCGACGCCGGCGCGATCTTCGTTGATGAACTGAACGATTCAATCCCTGAAGGAGCGGTCACCGTCTTCTCGGCTCACGGCGTCGCGCCGTCCGTTCACGTCGAGGCCGCTGAGCGCAAGCTTCAAACGATCGACGCGACCTGCCCACTGGTCACGAAGGTCCACCGTGAGGCGGTCAAGTTCGCCGAAGACGGCTACACGATCATTCTGATCGGCCATGACGGCCATGAAGAGGTTGAAGGGACGATGGGCGAGGCTCCCGACTCGATCGTCCTCGTCGAAACCGTTGCCGACGTTGACGCGCTTGAGGTCGATGACCCCGAGAAGCTCGCCTTCATCTCTCAAACGACACTTTCGGTCGACGAGACGAGCATCATCATCGACCGTCTGCGCGAGCGCTTCCCGTCGATCATCAGTCCCCGCACCGATGACATCTGTTACGCGACAACCAACCGTCAGGCGGCCGTCAAGCAGCTGGCTCCGCTCTGCGAACTGGTGCTTGTGATCGGTTCGAAGAACTCATCGAACTCCAACCGCCTCGTCGAGGTGGCGCGCGAGCACGGGGCCGAGTCCTACCTGATTGACAACGAGACGCAGGTTCAGAAAGAGTGGCTCGACGGCGTTGTAACGCTGGGAATCACTTCGGGGGCAAGCGCTCCCGAGGAGCTGGTTCAGCGCCTCGTCGACCTTTTCCGCGCCGCCGGGACAACCGACGTCGAAGAGTTCACGGTCGTCGAGGAGGACGTCCGTTTCATGTTGCCAAAGGCGATCCGCCAGGCGACGGCAGCGAGCGACGCTTAACTCTCGCTAAGCCAGGCGCGCAGCTCGTCGTTGTGCTCACCGAGTCTTGGTGGGCGCCGCACTGGATCGGCGGGGGTTCGGCTCATGTGGATCGGCGAGCGCGTTGAGCGGACGCCGTCAAGCTCAACGACGGGGTCGAGCCCAATCTGCTCAGCAAATTCGTATGCCTGGTGGATGTCGTTTACCGGGCCGGCCGGGACTCCGGCGGCAATCAGCCGCCGCGACCACTGCTGCGCGTTGTCGGCAGCAAAGAGCTTGCTCAAGAGGCTCGCCAGCTCCTCGGCGTGCTCAACGCGGTCAGGGTTCGTTAGGAAGCGCTCGTCCTTTGCCAGCTCGGGGCGGCCGAGCTCTTCGCAGCAGCGCGCGAAGATCGCGTCGTTGCCGACGGCCAGCGCCAGCTCCCCATCGGCAGTCGCGAAGGTCTGATACGGGGCAATTGCGGGATGGGCGTTGCCGGTTCTCGTCGGCATGTGATCGGTGTTGAGGTAGGCGGAGCCGAGGTTGAGCAGCATCACGAACGCGCTCTCCATCAGGTTCACCTCAACCTTCTGACCCTCGCCGCTGCCGTCGCGCTCCTTCAGCGCTGCGAGCGTGCCAATCGTCGCGTAGAGCCCGGTTGTCATGTCGGCGATCGCCGTGCCGGGGCGCATCGCCTCGCCGTCGGGCTCGCCGGTGATTGACATGAAGCCCGACATCGCCTCAACCAGCAGGTCGTACCCGGGGAAGTCGCGCGCCGCTTCCCCATGTCCGAAGGCACTGATCGAGGTGTAGATCGCGCGCGGGTTGATCTGATGAACCTGCTCCCAGCCAAGATCGTGATGTTCCATCGTTCCGGGGCGGAATGATTCGAGTACGACGTCGGCGCGGCGGCAGAGTTCGGTCGCGAGTTTGCCGTCCTCCTCGTCACGCAGATCGAGCGTAATCGAGCGCTTGCCACGGTTGAGGCCGAGGTAGTAAGTCGAGCCTTCGTCGGCGTAAGGCGGGCCCCACTGGCGCGTGTCGTCGCCGCTGCCAGGCCGTTCAACCTTGATCACCTCGGCGCCGAGGTCGGCGAGAATCTGTCCGCAAGACGGCCCAGCCAAGACGCGGCTGAAATCGGCGACGAGAATACCTTCTAGTGCGCGACCGCTCATCGCTAGTCAGGATACCCTCCAAAGCGTGCAGACGCTTGTGATATCGGACACTCATATCGGCTCGCGGCGGCCGGTCGACATCCTCCGCAGGCCCGAGCCGCTGGCAGCGCTCTGCGAAGCGTTGGCCGAGGTCGACCGGCTAGTCCTGCTCGGTGATCTGCTCGAACTGCGCCACGGCCCGCTCCATGACGCGCTCGGCGCGGCCAAGCCGATCATTGAAGCGATCGGCTCCGCGCTGCCAAAGGGTTCGGAGGTTGTGATCGCCGCCGGCAACCATGATTCGGCGCTGGTTGCGCCATGGCTTGCACGGCGCGGCGCGCTGCAGACGCCGCCCCCGTTAGGGCTTGAGACTCGGACCGACGCCACCGCATCGCCGGCGACCGAGGCGATCGCTGGCTGGCTTGGCAAGCGCGTCGACTGCACCGTTGCCTACCCGGGGATTTGGTTGCGCGATGACGTTTGGGCAACGCACGGGCACTACCTCGACCGGCTGATCACGATCCCAACCTTTGAAAGAATTGTCGCCGGCGCGATGGCGCGAATTGTTGGCAAGCTGCCGGACGAGCCCGGCGGCGCGACGGCAGAGGATTTTGAGGCTGCTCTCTCACCGGTCTACGCCTGGCTTGATCAGATAGCCAACGGCCGCGCAGCTGGTGGCCGCTGGGCAACCGGCGCGGCAACCGCAAAGGCGTGGACGCTGCTCTCCGGCGACGGTCGTGCGCCGCTGCGGGGGAAGGCGCTCGCGGCTCTGCTTCCACTTGGGATCGCTGGAATCAACCTCGCCGGCCTCGGCCCTGTCAGCTCGAAGATCTCAAGCGACGAGCTGCGCCGCTCTGGGCTTGATGCGATGGCTGGTGTAGTCGGCCTGCTCGGCGTTGAGGCTGATTACGTGATCTTTGGCCACACCCACTGCGCTGGGCCGCTGCCTTGGATGGATCCGGCCGAATGGCTGCTGCCAAGCGGCGCTCAGATGATCAACAGCGGCTGCTGGACCGACGAGCCGCGAATTAACAGCACCGAGATGGTCAGCCCCTACAGGCCGGGTCGAGGCGTCTTGGTAACCGATTCCGGGCCGCCGCAGCAGCTCGTGATCGCCGACGACCTCGGCCAGAGGCCGCAGAGCGGTTTCTAAACAGCTGCGGCGGCAAGCCCAGCGCTGAAGCAGGTTGCGTGAACCGTTAGCGACGGTTCGGCGCTCAGCTCAAGCACGGCGTCGCAGTGCTGGCCGTGATCGATCAGGCGGTGGGCGCCTGCAGAATCGATTTCGCACGGCTCACCGTTGACGCTTAGAACGCCGCTGCCTTCCGTTACTACCCAGACCTCCCCGGCGCCGTACGGGCCGCAGTAGGCACCAGGCTGATCGGCGGTTGGAACGACGAGCTCGGCGTCCATGCTGTCGGCGGCGTCGAACAGCGCGGTCGGTGGCTGATCGATCCCGAGCAGCTCCTGGATCGCCGCCTCGGTCTCCTGATAGCCGCCTTCGCCGTAGTGGACTTCGGTGAGCATTAGCTCTGGGCCGAAGAGGTAGCGGGCAGGCCAGCCGGGGTTGTCGAAGGCACGCCAGTATTCAAAATCAGGGTCAAGCAGCACGGCCTGTTCAATCCCGAGCCGCTCGACCGCGGCTTCGATCAGTTCGCGCCGATGCGAAGGCGGGAAGCCGGGGGCGTGGACGGAGACGATTCGCAGCCCGGCAGGCTCGTAGCGCCGCTGCCACTCTTGGACGTAGCGCAGCGCTCGCAGCGAGCTAGGGCGGCAGAAGTCCCAAAAATCGATCAGCACCGGCCGCGGGCTCTGTTGCTCAAGCTTCAGCGTGGCAACGTTTATCCAGTCGGCGTCCTTAGGAAAGGATGGCGCGACGATCGTGTCTGTCGGCGGGCGCATGAGCTCGCTCGCGGACGCTAGCATCGCGGACAGCCGTGCGCCGACCCGAACAAGACCGATGCTGATCGGCAACCCGCCGGTTGAGCTGCCAGCGCCGCCACTTGCGAGCGGGCCGCTGCTGCTGCGCGAGTGGTCGGATTCCGACGTCCGCAGCCTCGTAGAGGCCTGCGCCGACCCGCTGACCTCGCGCTACACCTCGGTGCCGATCCCTTACACGCCGGAGGACGCGCGCCGCTTCATCAGTTTCGGTCGTTCACCGACGGCGCTGCCGTTAGCAGTCGCAAGCGCCGACGACGACACCGAGATGCTTGGCGCCGTTGGTCTGCACGCAGTTTCGCTGACCCGCCGCCGCTCCGAGATCGGTTATTGGACGGCGCCCTGGGCGCGTGGCCAAGGCGTTGCGCAGACGGCGCTTGAGCTGCTCTCAAATTGGGCGCTCGGGCCGCTCGGGCTCGAACGGCTCGACCTTTATGTCGAACCGGAGAACGAGAGTTCGCAGCGCGTTGCTGAGCGCGCCGGATACAAGCGTGGAGCGCTAGTTCGCTCAGGAATCGCG
>CAJBXY010000088.1 GCA_903959665.1 uncultured Solirubrobacterales bacterium
CGGCGCTCGGTTGAGGTCGCGCTACGTCAGCTCAATTGACGCCGACCGCGCCGCAAGTGAAGCCTCGCCAGCTTCGCTCTGAACGATTCGGCTTCGCTATTGACCCGGCGGCTGCGGGCGCCACCAAACCGCCTGAGGCTTGCCACAGGCGCGATTGATCGCGAAGCCGGCAACGGTCACGACGAGAACGCCAACAAAGACCGCCAACCAGTCGCGTGGATCCTTCAACAGTCCTGCGGCGATGATCATCGCCGTTGCTACTGCCGGCACGTGTAGAGCCCGCAGCAAGATGATTCCGGCAATGCCAAGCGCAACGGCCACAATCAGTGCTCCGGAACGGGTCCACGTGAGGTCGGTCAGATCGGGCGGAACGTCGATCAGTCCGAACAAGGCAAGGCCGATGATCCCGGCCACGATTGTCGCTGCAGTTGCGTAGAGAATGTTGCGTGGGTGAGCCTGGTCCGAAAGCGGGAAGGCAACGATGATGAAGATTGTCGGCCCTACCGTCGGCACCACAAACGGTTCGCTCGCAATCACTGCGACCGCGCAAAGGAGCGCGGTCAGGACCGTGGCGACGATCAAGATGTAGAGCGACCCGGAGCGGTAGGGGAGACTGACGTCGTTGATCTTCGCCCGTCGCGGGAGAATGTCGGAGATGTTGGAGTACGCGCGAGTCAAGATTGCGCGAAGACTACCCCGGCTAGGGTCTTCGGCGTGATTTCGGCTCAAGATGGAACCGCTGGCGCTGACGCGACGATCCTCGTTGAAGGCTTGGAACGGGTCTATTCGAGCGGGCTGCGCGCCGTCGACGGCGTTGACCTGGCAGTCGCCGCCGGGGAGATCTATGGCTTCCTTGGGCCCAATGGCGCGGGCAAATCGACGACGGTACGGATTCTTACGACTCTGCTTCGCCCCACGGGCGGCCACGCGAGCGTTGCCGGGTACGACGTCGTCAAAGAGGCCTCTCAGGTGCGTCGCTCGATTGGAGTCGCTCTGCAGGAGGCCGCACTTGACCCTCTGATGACTGGGCGCGAGCTGCTTGAGCTGCAAGGCGCTCTCCATGGGCTCAGGCGCGCGGAATCGAAGCTCCGCGCAGAGGAGCTGCTCGAGCGCGTCGACCTCGTCGCTGCGGCCGAGCGCTTGCTGAATACCTATTCCGGCGGCATGCGCCGCCGCCTCGACCTCGCAATGGCGCTCGTTCACCGGCCGAACGTGCTTTTCCTCGATGAGCCAACAACCGGGCTCGATCCGGTCAGCCGTTCGTCGCTGTGGACCGAACTGCGCAAGCTGAACGACGAGGGGACGACGATCTTCCTTACAACGCAGTACCTCGAAGAGGCTGAGCAGCTGGCCGATCGCGTTGGAATTATCGACCACGGCAAGATCGTCGCCGAGGGCACACCGCAGGAACTTGGGCGCCTTGTCGGCGAGCCCGGCCTTTACGTCAAGCTGATAGATCAATCGCAGTGCGAGCGCGCGCGGGACCTGCTGGCCGTGCACGGCGCCGTCAGTGACCGTGAAGCCGGCGGGCTGACTATTCGCACCTCGCTTGGTGCGCGGGCGATCGCGCCGATTGTTCGCACGCTCGACGAGGCGCAGATCGAAGTTGACGCCGTCGAGGTTGAGGAACCGACGCTCGACGACGTCTTCATTGCCGTCACTGGGCACCGCGCCGAAGACGCCATCGAGGAAGATTCTTGAGCAGTTTTGCGCTGGAACGCGATCTCGCGACGCAAGGCCGCGTTATTACTGCCCTTGCCAAACGGGCGCTCCGGGTTCAGCTCCGGCGTGCACAGTTTCTGCTGCCTTCATTCCTACTGCCGCTGCTGCTGCTCGCGGTCGTCGCCAGCGGTACGTCTGCGGCTCAGCAACTCCCGGGCTTTCCCAATACCGGCTCGTATGTCGGTTTCGTCGTCTCAGGGACGATCATGCAAGGCACCCTGCTTGCTGGCCTGATGGCCGGGATCGCGATTGCGGGCGACATTGAGGGCGGGTTCTTCGACCGGCTGCTTTCGGCCCCGATCCATCGCGTCAGCATCGTGCTCGGCCGCGTCTTGGGGACCGCGCTGATTGGAATGGTCCAGGCAATTCTTTTTGTCTCGGTC
>CAJBXY010000089.1 GCA_903959665.1 uncultured Solirubrobacterales bacterium
GGCCCTCTCAATAGCCGAGGCCGAGGGCCTCGACGGGGCCGCTCCCGGTGGTAGAGCACTCGAGGCGATCAGCTGTACCGACTACGCCGACCGGCCTGGCGCCCGCCAGCGCGCGCGGATCGTGCGCAACGTCGTCTCGCGTGCGCCGGTCTTCGGCGGCATAGTCGCATACAGGGCAGTGCCCGCCTGCACTGGTTTCACCTTCCGGCCCGACCCTGTCCCGAGGATCGCTTCGAGGGCTTCGCTGGCGCGCGTTAGGAACGTGAAGCTGGCGATCTCGGATTCGACCGCTGACGCCGCCACGCCGCTGGTTTGGGGCAGGGCGATGGTGAGGGCGTTCCCGAGCGCCTTCGAGGTGACTCAGGAGACCGGCAATCACGTCAACTTCCTCCGGACCGAGTCCGACTGCGTCGACGATCCGCTGCGGGAATACCTGCTGACGCTGAAGATGGCACCGCGACGGACGACCTGCCTCTTCACCGCCCCCGAGGGGCTTGACATGTCGGCCGTGGCCGCCAGCAAACGAAAGCTCGACCCAAGCGCGATCGTCGAGACAATCCTGCGCAACAACCGGCTGAGCGGAAAATAGTCTGCTGGAGCGCTCGGGCGGGCTGTGGTGCTTTACTGATGCCCTAGATGACCGCCCCGCCAGAGGTAAACGCTGAGGCTGAAGTTGGAGCCCGCCCGGCGGGCGCGATCGTCAGCCGCTGCCGCTTGATCATCGACAGCGAGCGGTTTCAGTTCTTCATTGTTGGCGTGATCATCGTCAACGCGATTTCGCTCGGGATGTACACCTTCGGCAGCGTCGAACAATCACTCGGCCCGACGCTCGCGCTGATCGACACGATCTGCTTGGTGATCTACGTGGTCGAGCTGGTTATCCGCATAATCTCCTACGGTCGCGACCCGGCCGATTTCTTCAAGTCGGGCTGGAACATCTTCGACCTGGTCGTCATTGGCAGCGTCTTCGTCCCCGGGCTATCCAGCCAGACGGCGATCCTGCGGGTGCTGAGGGTGCTGCGGATCGCCCGCATCCTCCGTTACCTCCCTGACCTGCAGATCCTTGCCCGTGGCCTGATGACGGCGCTGCGGCCGCTCAGCGGGCTGCTCGTGCTGACGATAGTTCTGCTCTTCCTCTACGGGATGGCTGGCTGGTCGTTCTTTCACGATGCCGCGCCGGAGTACTGGAACAACATCGGCCGCTCGATGCTGACCCTATTTACCGTGCTGACGCTCGAGGGATGGCCGGACATCATGTACCCACTGCTGGACCTCAGCCCCTGGGTGGCGGTCTACTTCATCAGCTTTGTTTTGATCGCCACCTTCATCGTCTTCAACATGGTGATCGGCGTCGTCCTCAACAGCCTCGACACCGCCCACAAAGCCGAGAACGCGCGGCAGCGGGCGTCGGCGCTGGCCGACGACGGCATCCTGATTTCGGATCCGAAGGTGCTCGCTCACATCGAGACTCTGCGCGAGGCGATCGACGACTTGGAGGTCGACATCGCATCACGGGACTCCGGCGCAGCGGGAAGCCCGCTCGCTGGCGAGCGCGATCGCGGCGCAGAGAGCTGAAGGAAGCCAAGCGGAGGTTTCTAGCGGCGCGAAGCGGAGCAGCGTCCCTGTATCGTCATGGCAACTTCTAGTACCAATTTCCTACCTAAAGAAGGAACGCCGAATGACCGCTCGTCTCGCCCTGCCAATGCTCGCGCTGTTTGCCGCCGCTGTTGCGTCGCCGTTGGCCAGCGCCGGTTCGGTTGCCGCACCGGCCGCGGGACCGGGA
>CAJBXY010000090.1 GCA_903959665.1 uncultured Solirubrobacterales bacterium
CCAGCTGCTCGCAGCAGCACGTCACTCATGGGATGAAGCGGTCGAGGTAGGCGAGCGTTACGGCTACCGCAACGCTCAGGCAACGGTGCTCGCGCCAACCGGCACGATCTCGTTCCTGATGGACTGCGACACGACCGGCATCGAGCCTGACTTCTCGCTCGTCAAGTTCAAGGAGCTCGTCGGTGGCGGCCAGATGACGATCGCCAACAAGACGATCCCGCTGGCGCTGCAGACGCTCGGCTACAACGACGCTCAGATCGAGCAGATCGAGGCCTACGTAACAGAGCACGGCACGATCGTCGGCGCTCCGGGGCTGCTCGACGAGCACCTCTCTGTGTTCGACGTTGCCGTCGGCGAGCGGGCAATCTCCGCTCACGGCCACATCAAGATGATGGGTGCCGTACAGCCGTTCATCTCAGGCGCGATCTCAAAGACCGTCAACATGCCGGCCTCCTCAACGGTGGAGGACATCGAAGGCGCCTACATCGACGCCTGGCGGCTCGGCATCAAGGCGCTTGCGATCTACCGCGACGGTTCAAAGACCGCGCAGGCACTTCGCACCGACGCTCAGGACGAGGTCGACGCACCAGACGGGCTCTACACCAAGGCCGACGTTGACGCACTGCTCGAGCACGCAGTGCTCGAAGCCAAGGGCGACGCAATGCCGGCCCGCCGCCGGATGCCGCGTGAGCGCCAGTCGCTAACGCACAAGTTCTCAATCGGCGGCCACGAGGGCTACATCACCGCCGGCGTCTACGAAGACGGCACAGTCGGAGAGATCTTCCTCACCGACATCGGCAAGGAAGGCTCAACGCTGCGAGGCATGATGAACGCCTTCGCAACCTCAATCTCGATCGCGCTCCAATACGGCGTGCCGCTCGAGAAGCTCGTGGAGAAGTTCAGCTACATGCGCTTCGACCCGGAAGGAATCACGCAGAACCCCGAGATTCCGTTCGCCAAGTCGATGCCCGACTACATCATGCGCTGGCTCGCTTCACGCTTCCTAGATACGGAGACGCAGGAAGGGCTCGGCATCATGACCGACTCGGTCCGCGCCAAGAAGGCCGGGGAAGAGGCGGCAAGCTCATTCACCTCCGACACTGCAGGCCCCGCCAACGGTGGCAGCAGCGCACCAGCGCCGCAGGCATCGGCTGGCGACAGCGAAACGATGCCGGCAGCCTCAGCAATGACCGACACCCCGCCGGTAACACCGGCGAAGATGGGCGGCCTGGAGCTAGGGCCAGCGTGCAGCCAATGCGGCGGCATGATGCAGCGGACGGGTGCTTGCTACACGTGCACCTCCTGCGGCAACAACACCGGCTGCGGTTGAGAGACTGATTGACGGCGGATCGCGCCGCCCGTGGTCGGGCACCGTGCTAGCGCACTAACGCCCGCCCACGTTCGTCCCGCTCCGCTCGCCACTCAGCCTCTCAACGGCGTTGATCGACTGACGGCGGATCGCGCCGTCCGTGGTCGGGCACCGTGCTAGCGCACTAACGCCCGCCCACGTTCG
>CAJBXY010000091.1 GCA_903959665.1 uncultured Solirubrobacterales bacterium
CACGGCGCGGCGCGAGAGGACGACGTTGTTGCGCTGCCGGTTGATCTCGATCACCTTGCAGATGATCTTCGTGTGCAGGAACTCGTCGAGCTCAGCTACGCGGCGGATGTCAACAAGCGAGGCGGGAAGGAAGCCGCGAATACCGAGGTCGATGATCAGGCCACCCTTGACGACTTCGATGACTGTGCCTTCAACTGCTTCGCCGGTCTCGGCGGCGGCCTCAATGCGGCGCCAAGCCTTCTCGAAGCGGGCGCGCTTCTTCGAAACGATCAGGCGACCTTCCTGATCCTCCTTCGTGAGAACGAGCACGTCGATCTCTTCGCCGAGCTCAACCTCTTCGCCGGGATCGATGTTCTTGCGGATCGAAAGTTCGGCTGAGGGGATCACTCCCTCGCTCTTGAAGCCGACGTCGACGAGAACCTCGTCTTTGTCGATCTGGACTACGCGGCCGGAAACGACCTCGCCCTCATTGAAGGTTGTGAAGGTTGCTGCGTAGTTAGGGACGATCTGGCCGTCAATCTCAAGCAGCATCCCGTCGCTTCCGGGAACAACATGCGAGTCAACGTCGATTTCAGTGGACTGGTCGGTAGATGTGGTTGTCATTGAACGGCAAGGTTAGCGGTATTACTTCGCTTCCAGCCACGTCCGTCCCGCACCAATATCGACTGCCAAGGGTGGCTGGCGCTCGCCCCAGGGCGCAACCATCCCCGTCTCAACCAGCCCGGTCAGCTCTTTCTGCTCCGATTTTGGCCCTTCGAAGAGCAATTCGTCGTGAATTGTGAGGATCATTTCGGTCTTCAGATCGGTCGCTGCGAGTAGCGCCGCAACGTCGATCATCGCCAGCTTCATCACGTCCGCCGCGGTGCCCTGAACGATCGTGTTCAGCGCCAGCCGCTCCCCCATCGCGCGCGTCTGGCCGTTCGTCGAGCGCAGCTCGGGAATGTTGCGGCGGCGGCCGAAGAGCGTCGTCACAAAGCCCTCGTCGGTCGCCTTCTCAACCGTTTGATCCATAAAGTGGCGGATCTTGCCGAAGCGACTGAGATAGGCGTCGATGAACTCGCGCGCCTCGCCGCGCGAGATGTTGAGCCGGTCGGCAAGGCCGTAATCACCGAGTCCGTAGACGATGCCGTAGTTGATCATCTTCGCCTTCGAACGCATCCCGGAATCGATCTCGTCGTCGGAGACGCCGAAAACCTCTCGCGCCGTTGCGGTGTGGACGTCCTCGCCGGCGCTGAAGATGTCCATCAGCACTTGCTCCTCAGCGACGTGCGCGAGCAGGCGCAGCTCAACCTGCGAGTAGTCGGCCGACAGCAGGGCCAGCTTTGGCGCCGCTTCGAAGCAGCCGCGAATCTCGCGGCCAAGCTCCGTGCGGACCGGAATGTTCTGCATGTTCGGGTTGATCGATGCCAGCCGGCCCGTGGCGGTGGCGGCTTGAACGAAGGTCGTGTGGATTCGGCCCTGCTCGTCGACGAGAGAAGGGAGCGCTTCGAGGTAAGTCTTCGAAAGCTGATTGAGCTCGCGCCAGCGCTCGACCACCGGAATGATCTCGTGCTCGTCGCGGATCGATTGGAGAACGCGGGCGTCGGTCGAGTAGCCGGTCTTGCCTTTGCGTTTCTTCGTCAGGCCGAGCTTGTCGAAGAGGATCGCGCTGAGCTGCTGCGGTGAGGCGATCACGAACTCCTCGCCGGCCAAATCCCAGATCTGTTGCTCGAGGCTTGCGATCTCGGTTCTGACGCGATCGGCGATCTCGGCCAGCGTGGCGGTGTTGAGCCGAACCCCCGCGACCTCCATCGAACGCAGCACGGGGATCAACGGAAGTTCAATCTCGTCGAGCAGTTTCAGCTCCCCACGCTCCTCGAGCATCAGCCGCTGACGCGCGGCAAGCAGCGAGGTTAGAGCTGCTTCGCGGGCGATCTCATCGTCCAGCGAGATCGCGATCCCCGCTTCCTCGCAGAGCTCATCGAGGACGAAGTTTCGCCGCGCAGGCTCAAGCAGGTAGGCGGCGAGCAGAGTGTCGTGAGCAACCATCCTTGGCACCACGCCGAGCGCTTTGGCGTCGTGAACGATCACCGGCCGCTCACCGAGCGCGGCGGCTAGCTCGGCGGTGTCGGCTAGTTCGCCGACGGCGGCGCGCCCGTCGCAGTAGGCGCCAAAACGCCACGCTTGCTCGCGCGCGAAGAGTTCCCCGTCCTCCATCTCGGGTGCGGCGACGGCGATTGCTAGCGCCGTCGCCTGGCCACCCAGCTCAACGGCTTTGGCGACCGTGCTGGCTTCGACGGTCACGTTTACGGCAGCTTCTGCCTCGACAGCGGGCGCCAGCTGTTCGTCGTCGCTGCCGTCGCCTGGGCCGAGCTCCGCTTCGATCCGTCGCAGCGGGTCGCGCAGCTCGAACTCGATAAACACTTCGCGCAGCTTGGCGCGGCTCGGTTCGCTCTCCTCAGCCGCGATTGCGAGCGGGTCAACGTCGAGTGGCACGTGGCGCTGAATCGTTGCCAGCTCCTTGCTGAGCCGTGCGTCGCCGGCAAAGTTGGTCAGGTTCTCTTTGCGCTTGGCGCCGCTGATCTGGTCGACGCTGCTCAGAATCGTCTCGAGCGAACCGAACTCCTGAAGCAGCGCCGCAGCGGTCTTGTCGCCGATCCCCGGAACCCCCGGAATGTTGTCGGACGAATCACCCTTCAGTCCGTAAAAGTCGGGGATCAGCTCCGGCGCGATCCCGTAGCGCTCAATCACACCCTCGTAGTCGTAGAACTTGGTTTCGGTGATTCCCCGCGCCGTAGCCATCACTGTCACGTGGCCTTCGGGGTCGATCAGCTGGAACGAGTCGCGGTCGCCGGTAACGATCACGACCGGAACCGGATCGGCGGCCGTCCTTGCAACCTCCGCCAGCGAGGCGATCACGTCATCGGCCTCGAACCCTTCGACGTGAACGTTGTGCCAACCGAAGGCTTCAACGATCGGCGCGAAGTGCGGCCATTGCTCACGCAGCAGGTCCGGCTTTGACGGCCGGTTCGCTTTGTACCGCGGGTCAAGCTCCTTGCGCCCCGAGGTGCCACGGTCCCAGCAGACGATCGTCGGGTTGTTGCCGTACTCGGTGAAGAGCTTCACGAGCATCGAGGCGAAGCCAAAGATCGCGTTGCTCGGCTGGCCTTTGGAGGTCGAGATCGTGTCGGGCAGCGCGAAGAACGCGCGATAAGCGAGGCTGTTGCCGTCGATCAGATAGAGCGTCTTTGCCACGAGTGCTGACGCTACCGCAGCGGTCGGCACGCTGGTGGCCGCCCAACCTTCATACACTCACGCCCCGTGAGCTCAACGCCTTCAGCCCAATACAGCCTGACGATCCGGATAGAGATCGAGGACACGCCAGGGATGCTCGGCCGCGTTGCCAGCGCGATCGGCGACGCTGGCGG
>CAJBXY010000092.1 GCA_903959665.1 uncultured Solirubrobacterales bacterium
CTGCGACCTAATGATCTCGGTTGAATGCGAGAACCTCGACCGCATCCACGAGTTCGGCGTCGTATTGGGCCAGAGCGGGCTGATGAAGTGGTGCACCACCCCCTACGCCTACCTCGGCATGCGCAAGGGCTCGGAGTACTCCGACGACGTTCGTTTTGTCGCGCGCCCGTTCAAAGGCAAGTACGTCTTCGTCTACCCGTTCGTCAAGCGTCGCGATTGGTACATGCTGCCGGCCGAACAGCGCTGGGAAGTGATGCAGGAGCACATCAAGATCGGCAAGGAGACGGCCGGCGTCGATAACCACACGAGCTACTCGTTTGGCCTCGACGACCAGGAGTTCATCGTCGCCTTCGATACCGATGATGCTGGCCTCTTTATGGATCTTGTTCACAAACTGCGCGCCACCGAAGCTTCGGCTTACACCGAGCGCGACACGCCGAGCTTCACCTGCATGCGCACCTCTGTTGAGCGAGCCTTGATCGCGCTCGACGGTCAGCCGATCTCAGCCGACGCCCTTTCGGCTTGAGCTCAGCCCACGACGACGCCGCGGTCCGCGCCCATCTGGCCGACTGCGACCCTGTTCTCGCGCAGCTGCTCGAGCGCTATGACGTGCTGCTGGTCGAGGAGAACGACCAAGAACGCGAGCATTACGCGGCGCTGGTTCGGACGATCGTTGGCCAGCAGCTTTCAAACCACGTCGTCGCAATCCTCTGGGGCCGACTGCTGGAGCGCTTCGGCGGCCACCCGCCGACTCCGGCCGAGATTCTCGCCGACGACCCCGAGGAGCTGCGCGCCGCCGTCGGCCTCTCGAACGCGAAAGTCTCCTATCTGCGTTCGCTGGCCGAGCAGGTTGAGTCCGGGGCGCTCGACCTCGACCACATCAGCGAGATGCCCGACGACGAGGTCGTTGCCGAGTTGACGGCGGTGCGTGGCATCGGCGAGTGGTCGGCGCATATGTTCCTGATGTTCCAGCTCGGCCGTCAAGATGTTCTGCCATGGGGCGACCTTGCCATCTGCAAGGGAGTCGAGCAGGCTTATGGCCTTAGCGAAACGCCAAAGCGCGCCGCGCTCGAAGAGCTGGCGGAGCGCTGGCGACCGCACCGCTCTGCCGCCTGCCGCGTGATCTGGTGGACGATCGACAGAGCCGAGGACTAAAGCGCGCTGACTGCTTCTTCTTCTTCGTCCTTGACTTGGAACGAAGAGCCGCAGCCACAGGCAGCGACAACATTGGGGTTGTTGACTTGGAAGCCAGCCCCCTGAAGCGATTCAACGAAGTCGATCTCTGAGCCATCAACGTAGGCGAGGTGCTGCGGATCGACGAGCAATTTGAGGCCATGGTCCTCAAAGACAACGTCGTTCTCGCGCTGCTCATCGAAGGCGAGCTGGTACTGGAAACCTGAACAGCCGCCACCCTTGACGCCTACGCGGAGGCCGGCAACCTCAACGTCGGCTCCTTGCGCGTCAAGATACTCGCGCGCTTTGGTTGCGCCGATCTCGCTGAGGACGATCCCCTTGGCTTTGAATGTGACTTCCGTTGTACCCATCGCTTCACGAAGTATAGCGGTGCTCTACCCTCTCTTCTAATGCCAACTGCCGCCGAAGTTAAAGCACGGATTGAGAGCGGGATTCCCGGCTCCGAGGCCGACGTTACGAGCGACGACAACGTTCACTTCAACGCCCGTGTTGCGGCAGCCGAGTTCGCTGGCCTCAGCTTGGTTGAGCAACATCGCCTTGTTTACGCGATCTTTGACGAAGGCGAGCTCGGCGGCAGCATCCATGCCCTAGCCTTAACGACGGAGCCCCGATGACAGACCAGCCTGAAAACCCACTTCGCGACGCCCTTGCCGACGCGATCGCTTCCAACGAAGTGATCCTCTTCATGAAGGGAACGCCGGAGCAGCCGATGTGCGGTTTCTCAGCGCGGACCTGCGCGGCCTTGGCTGCGACCGAAACCGAGTTCGCTGCCGTTGATGTGCTGGCCGACCCGCGGATCCGCCAAGAGCTCTCCTCGCTCTCGAATTGGCCAACGATCCCTCAGCTCTTCGTTCGCGGCGAGCTGGTCGGTGGGGCCGACATCGTCGGCCAGATGTACGAGAGTGGCGAGCTGGCCGCGGTGCTTGGCGCTCCCGCAACTGCCGGAATTGACCCGCTGCCGGAGACGGCCGAGCCTGGCTCCGCGCCGCCGCTGCAGATCGAAAACCGACTGAGCTAGCTGCGCTTGTCGTCATCTGCCGTGATCGACCCGAACGTCGGTAACCCTCACCACGCCCGCCGCTGGTATGTCCTCGCCGTCGTCGGGGTGGCACAGCTGATGGTTGTGCTCGACGCGACGATCGTCAACATTGCGCTGCCTTCTGCGCAGGCCGATCTTGGCTTCTCGAACGGTTCGCGCCAGTGGGTAATTACCGCCTACGCGCTGGCCTTCGGTGGCCTGCTGCTGCTCGGCGGCAGGCTCTCCGACCTGTTCGGGCGCAAGTGGACCTTCATCGCAGGCTTGATCGGTTTCTCGATCGCATCGGCGATCGGCGGCAGCGCGCAGAGCTTCGAAGTGCTGGTGCTGGCGCGCGCACTTCAGGGCGCCTTTGGCGCGATCCTCGCCCCTGCCGCGCTCTCAATCCTGACGACCACCTTCAGCGACCCCGAGGAACGCGGCAAAGCGTTTGCGATCTTCGGCGCGATCAGCGGTGGCGGCGCAGCGGTCGGACTGCTGCTCGGCGGCGTGCTGACCGAGTACCTCTCCTGGCGCTGGTGCCTTTACGTAAACCTCTTCTTCGCGATGCCGGCCGCGATCATTGCGCTCGGGCTAATCAAGAACGTCGCATCGGCAGCCAACGCGGAGCTCGACATCCCCGGAACTATTCTCGGCTGCGGCGGCTTGCTGCTGATCGTATTTGGCTTCTCGAAGGCTGAAACGGCCGGCTGGGGCGCGCCGATCACGCTAGCGATGCTCGCTGGGGCCTCCCTGATGCTCGTCCTCTTCTACCTCTGGCTGCGGCGCGCCGCCCACCCGCTGCTGCCGCTGCGAATCGTCGAGGATCGTAACCGCGGCGGCTCCTTCCTGACGATCCTGATCGCCGGGCTTGGAATCTTCGGCGTCTTCCTCTTCCTCACCTACTTCATGCAGCAGAACCTCGCCTTCAGCCCGATCCAAACCGGCTTCGCCTTCCTGCCGATGGTCGTCTGCATCGTGATCGCTTCGCTCACCGCTCAAACCAGAATCCTGCCGCGCACCGGGCCGCGGCCGCTCGTCGTCAGCGGCATGATCCTCGCCGCGCTCGGAATGATCTACCTCACGCAGCTCGACTTCAGCTCCACCTACCTGCCCAACGTCTTGCCCGGCCTGCTGCTGGCCGGGCTCGGTTTCGGCAGCATCTTCGCTACGGCGATCAACACCGCCACGCTCGGCGTCATCCCCGAGGACGCCGGCGTCGCCTCGGCGCTCGTCAGCACCAGCCAGCAGGTTGGCGGCGCCGCCGGCACTGCGCTGCTCAGCTCGCTCGCTGCCACCGCCACCGCCAGCTTCCTCGTCGGCGAGGCCGCCACGCCGACGCTCGCGGCCGCGGCCGCGATCCACGGCTACACCGTCGCCTTCTGGGCTTCCGCCGCGATCTTCGTCAGCGGCGCTATCTGCGGGCGCATCCTGCTGCGCGGCGGCCCCAACCTCACGCTCGCCGACAGCGCCACCTAGGTGCTGAAGGATCCTGCGTGAATCGCAGATCGCCTCGCCCTCTTCGGTGACGAGCAGCGGCACGACATTCTGGCCGCTGAGCGCCTCTACTTCAGTGCGACTGCTCTTGCGCCAGGGAACACGCAGCTGCTCATTCTCAATCCCGAGCGCTTCAAGCCGGCGCGCAACGCGGCCGCAGGCGCAGAGGTAGTTGGTTGGCGTTGGGCAGCGGTAGAGCGTGACCACAGATCGAGAGTAACGCGCGTTGTAATAGGGTCGCCAAATGCCTGTTGCCGTCGTAACCGACTCAACCCATTACCTGCCGCGCGAGATCATCGCCGATTACGGCATTCATCAGGTCAGCCTCTACGTCAACGACGGCGGAACGCTGACGCGCGAATCGGAGATGCCGAACTTTCACGCCTTCTATGAGGACCTGCGCACTCGCAGCGACCTTCCGACCACCTCGCAGCCCTCGCCCGGCGATTTCATCGCCGTCTACGAGCCGCTGATCGAAGCGGGCTATGACATCGTCTCGGTTCACCTTGGCGCCGGCATTTCAGGAACCTGCGACAGCGCACGTCAAGCTGCCGCGGAGCTCACCGGCGACGGTTCACAGCGCCGGATCGAGGTTGTTGACTCGGCCAGCGCCGCAGGCGGGCTGGCGCTGATCGTCCTCGCCGCCGCCAGCGCGGCGCGCGGTGGCCGCGACGTCGAAGCGGTCAAGCAGCGCACATTGGCTGCGGTCGACGACGTGAAGATCTGGTTCTCGGTTGACACGCTCGAATATTTACGTCGCGGCGGCCGCATCGGCGCCGCTCAGGCTTGGCTTGGCAGCGCGCTGAAGATCAAGCCGATCCTCAGCTTCGACGAGGTGATCACGCCGGTCGAGCGCGTCCGCACCAACCGCCGTGCCTTCGAGCGAATGGTCGAGCTGCTGGAGGAACGCAAGGAGGCCGGAGCGTCGGCCTGGGTCGTTCAGTACATCGAAGTGCCCGAACTTGCCGAGCAGATGGTTCAGCGTGGCCGCGAGATCTTTGGCACCGACCCGATCTTCTGCACCGAGATCGGCCCCGTGATCGGCACCCACGCCGGCCCAGGAGTGCTCGGCGTCTCAGGCATCAACCCCGAGCTGCTAGAGCCGTAAGCGACTAGTAGCGGCGCCTGCGGCCGATCAGCGCGGCGATACCGCCGCCGATCACAAAGCCGGCAACTGCCGCGCCGGCAAGCACCTTCGGGCGGTGACGATTGACCTGCGTGCGCCAGTCGGCGACGGCAACGACTTCGCCGCGCAGCTGAGTCAGCGACTGAGCTAGCTCGGTCTGGCGCTGGGCAATCGACGCTCGAAGTTGATCCTGAGTGCGGGCCGGGCTCATCAGCGGTCTTCCTCCGGCAGCACTACAGCCTCACGAACCTGCTCGCTCATCAGGTGCGCCTCTTCGCTAATCGTCTCCTGCGTTTGGCGCGCGGCGGCGATCGCTTGGTCGGGAATCGGCGCCTTCGCCTTCTTCAACAGTTTGGCGGCAACCAGCGCGGCGATGATCGCGCAGATGATCAGCAGGAAGGCGACGAGGAAGAAGCCCCAGAAGAACGTCTGGCCGGGGAACAACAGGTACCAAGCCAGCCAGCTTGCGCCCTCGATGATCAGCAGCAGCGCGCCGACGAGGAAGACGCCGGCGGCAACAGCGATAACGGTGCCGCGGCCGAAGACGGCTGCCTTCTGCTGAAGCTCAACCTTGGCAAGCTCTACTTGGTCTTGAACGAGGCCACGCGTGTCGGCCGTGACGCGCTGAATCGCAGCCGCGAGCGCGCTCTCGTTCGGTCCGGGGGCGTTGGTCATTAGCTATCGCCCCCGCATCCGGCCGAGGATCTGCGCGGCGACAAGGCCACCTGCGGTGGCGAGGCCGATGAGGATTTCCGGACGCTTCTCAAAAAGTGAACGATCGGCCGAAACCGGCTCGAAGGCAGGCGCTTCAAACGGCATCGGCGTGGGCTGCGGCTGCGCCGCGGTAGGCGCCGTGTAGGCCGGCGCGGCCGCGGGCTGGCCGGGCTCGCGTGGGCCTGGCACTACTGGCGGCTGGGTCGGGTCGCTGCTCACGACGGTGGATCTTCGTCGAGGAAGCGCTGCCAGACGAACGCTGCAAGGCGCAGCGCAGCGATACTGGCGAGCGCCTCAAGCCCGGCGACGAAGCCCATCCATGCGAGCCGCTTGATCATTTCATTCTCCATCGGGGCGGACGTTAGCGCACAGCGAGCGCTGGGCCGCAAGCGCCCTGCCCACTTCGGCGCACCCTAGCGCTGCTCGAGGCCGTCGCAGATCGTGCTGACGATGAACTCTTTCGCTTGCTCGTAGTCCTCGGCGGCCTCGGGAAGGATGTCGAAGATCCAGCCGGTTAGAACCTGCTCGACCGTGCCATAGAAGGCCATCGCAGCGAATGTCGGCGTGATGTCGGCGCGCAGCTCACCGCTCTGCTGCGCCGACTCGACGATTCCGCCGATCAGCTCATAGGCCTCGCGGATCTTCTCAAGGTGGCTGCGGCCGAAGGAGTTCGCAGCGCGGGTTACGTCGACGATGATCACCTTCATCAGATCGGGGTCGTGGCGATAGGAATCGATGATGAAGCCGGCGACAGCGGCCAACTTCTCGCGCGCCGGCGCCGGCTCAGCGTCGACGCGGGCGATCTCCTCGAGCATCAGATCCCAGCGCTCAAGGAAGAGCGTGTCGAGGATCTCATCCTTGGAGCGGAAGTAGTGGTAGACAAGGCCGTAGGCGACGCCGGCCTCGTCGGCGATGTCAGCGACGCGGCAGCCGTAGAAGCCTTCGCGCGCGAAGACCTTAACCGCTGCGTCGAGAATCAGGCGCCGCTTGTCGGTTGCCTGCTGCGAGCCGGAGGTGGCCATTAGGAGATCCCTCGCTGAACGCTTCCGTAGGTGTGAGGCTGGCGCGAAGCGAGCGAAGGAAGCTCGCTGCGGATTCGCTCCAACTCGTCGAAATCCAGTTCGGCGCCGATGACCATCTCACTTGTTGTATCGGCCTGCGCCAGCGCCGTGCCCCACGGGTCGAGGATCATCGAATCGCCACCGGACTGCATTCCCGGCGCGATCTCACCGACCTGGTTTGCCGCGATCACAAAGCAGTGGTTCTCGATCGCCCTCGCGCGCAGCAGCGTCTGCCAGTGCGCCTCAGTGGTCTTACGTGTGAAGCAGGCGGGCACGAGCAAGATCTTCGCGCCGTCAACGGCCTGCAGTCGGTAGAGCTCGGGAAAGCGGAGGTCGTAACAGATGCTCAGGCCAACGATGGTTCCGTCGGCGGCCCCGCTGGTGACGATCTTGTCGCCGGGGAGCTGATGATCGGATTCACGGAAGCTCGCGCCTTCAAGATCATTATCGAAGAGGTGGATCTTGCGGTAGATCGCTTTGCGCCGACCGTCAGGGCCAAGATGGACGCTCGTGTTGTGGAGCTTCTCCTCGCCCTCAACCAGCTCAGTGACCGAACCGGCGATCAGGTCGATCTTCAGCTCCGCCGCAGTTACCGCCGCCCAGGAGAGCGCGTCGCCGTCGAGGCCCTGCGCCGCCGCTCGCTTCTGCGCCGCCGTTCCGCCTGCCGCCCACCACTCGGGAAGCAGCACCAACTCAGCGCCGCCGCTGGCTGCTTCGCGCACGAAGCGATCGGCCTTCGCGATGTTGGTCGCAAGGTCGGGCGTGGCCGTCAGCTGGATTGCGGCAACTCGCAAGGTGGCGGCAAGGATAACCCGGTCGGGTAGCGTGCTTGCCGTGAGCCTCGACCAACTCCCAGTCCGTAGCGACGGTAGCCTGCGCCCCGCCGGGCTAGCGCTGCCACCGTCGAGGATGCCGCTAATTCACGACCGCCGGCCACTAAAGCGCTGGGTTTACGCTGGTATCTACGGCGAGCAATTGATGCTCTGCGCTGCTTCGGTGCGGGTCGCTGGCGTGCCGCAGTGTTTCTGGGCGGTGCTTGACCGAGCCAGCGGTGAACTTAGCGAGCAGACAGCGTTCAGCCGCTCGATCGTTGCGATCGACGACGGCCACCTCAGCGTGAGCAGCCGCAAGGCGAGGATCGAACTGACGCTGCGGCCGAGCGGCGAACCGGTCGAGGTGGTCAGTCGCCACGGTGCCTCGTACATCTGGACGCGCAAGCTGCCGGTGATCGCCAGTGGCAGCGTCGTGGTCGCAGGCCGCTCGCACCAGATCGAGTGCGCCGGACTGATCGACGCCACCGCCGGCTACCACGCGCGTGAAACCGCCTGGAGCTGGTCGGCTGGCGTTGGAACCAGCAGCAACGGCGCCGCGCTCGCTTGGAACATCGTCAGCGGGGTTCACGACGCGCCGAGCGCGAGCGAACGAACCGTCTGGGAGGACGGCGTGGCAAGCGAGCTACCTGCGGCAGAGTTTCCTTCCGACCTCAGCTCAGTCAGCTTCCCCGGCCACGGCGAGTCGCTGAGCTTCAGCGCCGAGGCTGAGCGCGCCAACAGCGAAGACCTGAAGATTTTTGCCAGCGATTACCGCCAACCGTTCGGCACCTTCACCGGCACGCTCCCTAGCGGAGTCGAGCTGGCGAGCGGCTTCGGCGTGATGGAACGCCACAGCGCGCGCTGGTAGAGGCCGCTCAGCTAAGGAACGAACCGCTGGCGTCACTAAGCCCGCCGATCGCTCCGCTGGCCTCCAGCGCGGCGATCTGCTCGGCGTCGTAGCCGGCGGCGGCGAGCACTTCGTGGGTGTGCTCGCCGAGCGATGGCGCTGGCAGACGGTCGTTGTCGACCGGCGTGCGCGAGAAGGCGAGCGGGCTGGCGACGGTGCGGACCGGGTTGGTCGCTCCGGGCTGGGTTAGGCCGGTAACCATTCCGCGAGCCTTGAAGAGCTCCGACTCGAGCGCCTCCTCAACTTCCAGCAGCGGCTCTACGCAGCAGTCGTGCTGCTCCGCAAACTCCGCCCACTGCGCCCGCGTTCGCTCCATGAAGACCGCTTCAACCTGCTTGTGCGCTTCGCTGCCGGCGCGCTCAAACTGCTTTTCGATCAGCTCCTCGTGGCCGGTTCCCTCGCACCAGAGCTTCCAGAACTTCGGTTCCAGCGCGCCCATCGAAACCCAACCGTCCTTGCACTCGTAAGGGCGGTAACAGATCAGCCCGCCGGCCAGCTCGCCTTCACCGCGGCGCGGCGGCTTGCCACCGGCCAGCGCCACCGCCGAAGGCATCACCATCCAAGCCAGCGCACCATCGGTCATCGAGATGTCGATCGACTGCCCCTCGCCCGAGCGGTCACGCTCGCGGACCGCGGCGAGGATCGCGAAGGCGGCCATCAGTGAGCCGGCGCCGATGTCGGCGATCTGCGCCGCCGACTGAACCGGCGGGCCGCCAACGTCGCCGGTGAGTCCGAGCAGGCCAGCATTGGCAAGGTAGTTCTTGTCATTGCCGGCGCGCTGGGCATAAGGGCCGTCCTGGCCGTAGCCGCTGATCGCGCAGTAGACGATCCCCGGATTGACGGCCTTCAAAGCGTCGTAGCCAACGCCGAGGCGGTCGAGCACGCCGGGGCGGAATGATTCGAGCACGATGTCGGCGTCCTGCGCCAGCTTCAGCAGCAGCTCGCGGCCCTCTTCGCTCTTGAGGTTGATGCGGATCGAGCGCTTGTTGCGGTTCAGCGCGAGGAAGAGCGCTCCGGCTGCCGATTTCTCAACGCCTTCATGGAACGGCGGTGACCAGCGCGCGTAGTCGCCCATGCCGGTGTCCTCAACCTTCACGACGTCGGCGCCGCAGTCGGCCAGCAGCAGCGAGCAGAACGGCCCCGGCAGCAGCCGAGAGAGGTCAAGAACGCGGAGATCTTCGAGCGGCAGCGCCATCGCTTAAGCCTAGGCGCTTGGGGTTGGAATGCCGAGCAGCCCGCGAGCCTCGGAAATCGTCGCCGGGCGACGGCCGGCGGCCTCTGTCATCTGCCGCGCAACGGCTACAAGTTCACCGTTTGAACCGGCCATCTCGCCACTAGGCAGGTAAAGATTGTCCTCAAGACCAACGCGGATCGAGCCGCCAAGGTCGAGCGCCGCTTCGATCAGCATCCATTGGTCGCGTGAAATCCCAACTACACCCCAGTGGCTCCCGTCGGGCATGTTGTCGACCATCGCCGCCATGTTGTTCTTGCTGGCAGGAATTCCGCCGAGCACGCCCATCACGCAGTCGATGTGCAACGGCTTCTTCAAGAGGCCCATGTCAACGAGCGGGTGGAGGCTGCCGATGTGGCCGATGTCGAAGCATTCGTGCTCAGGCTTGATGCCGTTGGCGTTCAGCGCCGTCAGCAGTTCGATGATCTCGTCGAACGAGTTCTCGAAGACGGTCTTGAAGACGAACTCCTTGCGCGACTTCGAATACTTCGCGTAATTCATTGAACCCATGTTGAGCGCTGCTACTTCAGGCCTGAGCGCCTCGAGATAGGCGACGCGCTTCTCGATCGAAACGCCAACGGTGCCGGTCGAATAGTTGATGATCACGTCGTCAACGCTGGAGCGGATCGCCTCCGTGATTGCGGCGAAATCCTCGATCTCGTAGGAGGGAACGCCGTCAACCGTGCGAGCGTGGATGTGGATCATCACGCCTCCTTCGTCAACGATCCGCTTCGCCTCTGCGCCGTACTCCTCCGGCGTGTAGGGAATCGCCGGGCACTGCTCGCGGTTTGCGATTGCGCCGGAGATCGCGCAGGTAATTACAACTGGATCGTCTTTTGACATGTGACCTCTAGGACTGGGTTGGGAATCCGTAATCAACGCCCTGCGCGCGCTGCGGCCAGCGCTCCGTAACTACCTTGCCGCGGGTGTAGAAGAGCACCCCTTCGCGGCCGTGAACGTGAAGGTCACCGAAGAGCGAATCCTTCCAGCCACCGAATGAGAAGTAGGCCATCGGTACTGGGATCGGCACGTTCACTCCGACCATTCCGGCCTGGACGCGGCTGCGGAACTCGCGGGCTGCGCCGCCATCGGCGGTGAAGATCGCCGCGCCATTGCCGTACGGGTTGGCGTTGATCAGCTCGAGCCCGGCGTCGAACGAGTCGGCCTTCAGCATCACCAGCAGCGGCCCGAAGACCTCATCGCGGTAGACGCTCATCTCGGTCGTAACAGCGTCGATCACGCTCGGCCCGATGAAGAAGCCCTCGCCATCAACGCTAAGTTCGCGGCCGTCAACGACGACGTCGGCGCCTTCACCGGCGGCGGCGTCGATGTAAGAGGCGACGCGCTCGCGCGCCTGCGCGGTAATAACGGGCCCCATCTCGGTGCCGTCGGCGTTCCCCGGGCCAACTTTCAGCGCGCTGGCGCGCTCTGCGATCGCCGCGCTCAGCGCCGCTGCAGTCTCATCGCCAACGCTGACGGCAGCCGAGATCGCCATGCAGCGCTGCCCAGCGCTGCCAAAGGCGGCCGAGGCGATTGCGTCGGCAGCGACATCAATGTTGGCGTCTGGCAGCACGAGCGCGTGGTTCTTGGCGCCGCCGAGTGCCTGCACGCGCTTGCCGTGAGCGGTTGCCGTCTCGTAGATGTGGCGCGCAATCGGCGTTGAACCGACGAACGAGATCGCGTCGATCTCCGGGTGAACGAGCAGCGCGTTGACGGCGTCCTTGTCGCCTTGAACGACGCTGAAGACGCCGTCCGGCAGCCCGGCCTCGGCCAGCAGCTCCGCCAGCAGCAGCGCCGCCGACGGGTCGCGGTCGCTGGGCTTGAGGATGAACGAGTTGCCGCACGCCAGCGCGATCGGGAACATCCACATCGGCACCATCGTCGGGAAGTTGAACGGCGTGATTCCAGCGACGACGCCGAGCGGCTGGCGATAGCTGGCCGAATCAACGCGGGTGGAAATCTGCTCGCTGGCCTCACCCTTCATCAGGTGAGCGATGCCGCAGGCGAACTCGACCACTTCGAGGCCGCGCTGCACTTCGCCGCGGGCGTCGTCGAGCGTCTTGCCGTGCTCGGAGGTGACGATCGCCGCGAGCTCGTCGGCGCGAGCGAAGAGCAGCTCGCGGAAGGCGAAC
>CAJBXY010000093.1 GCA_903959665.1 uncultured Solirubrobacterales bacterium
ATCGATCGTCTCGGCTGCCAGCAGGTACCAAGCGGTTACGGCGTCGCGCTGGCCAATCCGGTGGCAGCGGTCCTCGGCCTGCTCATGCATCGCTGGCGTCCACTCCAGCTCAAGGAAGGCGACGTTCGAGGCCCGCGTCAGCGTGATTCCCTGAGCCGCGACGCGTGTTGCGCAGATTATTAGCTGCGGCCCATCCGGCTCCTGAAACGCGTCGATCGCTCTCTGGCGCGCGGCGGCGCTGTCGCTGCCGACGAGGTGCACGGCATTGGGAAAGCGTTCGATTACCGCTTGCTGCACCTCGCGGTGGCGGGCGAAGACGACGAGCGCCTCACCCGAGGCGAGGAAGTCGTGGATCCATCCGAGCGCGCCGTCGAGCTTGCCGCTGCCGGCCAGCCGCTGCAGCACGCCTAGCTGGGCGAGCCGCTCGGCGCGCAGCGTTGCGGCGATCTTGGCGTCGAGCTCGCTTAGATCGAGCGGCTGGTCGCGCAGCCAAGCGATGATGTCGGTTTCAGCCTTGCGGTACTCGGCGCGGTTGGTCAGTGCGATCGGCACAATGCTGCGTCGTTTGGCCGGAAGCTGAGGCAGTACGTCGGCTTTGACGCGGCGCAGGAAACAGTGGCGGCGAAGGTGCCAATGAAGCCGCTCCTCGCTGCGCGAATGGTCGGGGCCGAAGCGGCGAGCGAACTGCGCGCCGGAACCGAAGTCGTCGAGCCGGCCGATCACGCGCAGCTGCGCAATCAGCTCCTCGGCGTGGTTGAGCACAGGAGTGCCGGTCAATGCCAAGCGCAGGCCGTCGTCGGGGATCACGCTCGCCAGCCGGCGCACAGCCTGGGTTCGTTTGGCACGCGGGTTCTTGCAGTAGTGCGACTCGTCGATGATCAGCGCCTTTGGCCTACGGCGCGCCAACTGCTCGCCGTGGGCGGCGACGATCTCGTAGTTGAGAATTGTGATGTCGGCCTGCGGCGAGACTGCCGAGCGGCCTTCGACAACGGCGAACGAGCGGTGCGGCAGCCAGCGCTCGGCCTCGCGCGCCCAAACCAGCTTGATCGAGGCCGGGCAGACGACCACGGCGGGGTATGCATCGTCGGCCTCAATCGTCGCCAGTGCCTCGATCGTCTTGCCGAGCCCCTGCTCGTCTGCGATCAGCGTGCGGCGCGCTTCGAGCGCGTAACGGACGCCGGCCCACTGGAACGGCTCAAGCGTGCCGCCGAGCCGTTCGGCTAGCCCCTCGATCGGCTCCGCCGTCGTCGCCTTCGACTGCCTCACGGCCGCCGCCGCTGCGGCGTGCTCTTCGCGCAGGCTGCGCAGCACTGGCCCAGCCTCCCCGGTCACGCCAACCTCGTGTAGCGCGATGAACTCGTCGAGCTGCTCCACCAGCCACGGGTCTATCGGCACCGTCCGCGTTCCCGCCGAGGCCGGCATCCGCTCAAAAGCGATTCCCGTCTCTAGATCCCAAAGCACATTGAGGCGCAGATAATCGGCGTCGACCCGTTTGATCAGCTCAAGCTGAGCTGGGGGAGGCTGGCGCCCTACTTCAAGCTCGGTAAGGCAGCGCGCGGCGCCGGCGTCGAGCCGCGCCGAACGCTGCTCACTGATGATCGCCGCGTTGGCCTGCGTTAGCTCAACCAGTGTCGCTCCGTCTTCGGCCTCGACCGAGCCTTCGAGCAGCTCAGTCGGGACGGTTCCGGCGCGAGTCGTAAGCGCCCACCAGCCGCGGCCGTCGTAGCGGCGCGTGCTGACCGTTCCAATCCACCTGCGCTCAACTGCGCGGATCCAAGTATCAACCTCTTTGCTGGCCGTCAGCTCCGGGAAGCGGGCGAGCACGTCGGCGACGTGAAGCGCAGCCCAGTCGTCGGTCGGCGCCCACCATTCGCGCCGATCCCAGTCGAAACGGCGCTGCGGGATCGCTCTGACCAGCTCCACAATCTGCGCGTCGTAGGGGAATGCGAGCACGACGATCTCGCCGTTCTCGTCGCTATTGCGAAGTTCCACGTTCGCTCTGTCATCTGCCAGCTCCACATGCTCAAGGTACCCCCGCAGCGCACGGCGGTGGCACTGGCAGGGTTAGTGCGATACAGATACTCCAATGAGCGACGCTGATTATCTAATTGTTGGAGCCGGTTCGGCCGGCTGCGTGCTGGCCAATCGCCTCTCTGAGGATCCTTCGGTCAAGGTGGTCCTGCTTGAGGCCGGCGGCTCCAACCGTCACCCCAGCGTGATGATCCCAGCCGCCTTCGCCGAGCAGTTCCGCAGCAAGCGCGACTGGGCGTTTGAAACCGATCCTGAGCCCGGCTGCGACGGCCGCGAGATTTTCGTTCCGCGCGGCAAAGGCCTCGGCGGCTCAAGCGCGATGAACGCGATGCTTTACGTTCGTGGCCGGCCGCTCGACTACGACCTTTGGGAGGCGGAAGGCTGCACTGGCTGGGGCTGGAACGACGTTCAGCCTTACTTCCTCAAGTCCGAAGACAACTCGCGCGGCACCTCCGAGCACCACGCCGTCGGCGGCCCGCAGCGGGTCGAGGACGCCCGCTCGCCGCGCTCGCTGACGCGCGACTTCATCGCCAGCGCGGAAGCGATCGGAATCCCCTTCATCGACGATTACAACGGCCCTGAGCAGGACGGTGTTGCCGAGGTTCAAGTGACGCAGCGCGGCGGCCGCCGCTGGAGCACCGCCGACGGTTATCTAAAACCGGTCAAAGGCCGCGAGAACTTGGAAGTGATCACAGGCGCGAGCGTTCAGCGCGTCGAGCTTGAGGGCAAGCGCGCGGTCGGCGTGAGCTATCTCGACGGCCGTGGCCGCGAGCAGCTGATCACGGCATCGCGCGACGTGATCCTCGCCGCCGGCGCGATCGGTTCGCCGCAGATCCTGATGCTCTCGGGGATCGGCCCGGCCGACCACCTCGCCGAGGTTGGCGTTGAGCTCCGTCATGACCTGCCGGGAGTCGGCGCAAACCTCCACGACCATCCGTCGCTGGTTTGCACGTGGGATCTCCCCGGCGGCGGCTCATTGGCCGACGCAGAGAAGCCAAAGGCGATGCTGGAGTGGCTGCTTCGCCGCAGCGGCCCGCTCTCATCGAGCGTTGCCGAAGCGTTCGCCTTCGTTCGCAGCCGTCCTGGGCTGCCCGCGCCTGACCTCCAGTTCCACTTTGCTCCGGCCTACTTCGTAGACCACGGCGCCACGACCTACGACGGTCACGCGCTGACGATCGCTCCCGTGTTGATCTCGCCGAAGAGTCGCGGCCACCTGGCGCTGCGCTCGGCCGACCCGAGCGCGCCGCCGCGGATCCTGACCAACATGCTGGTCGAGCCAGAGGATGTCGCGGCGATGGTCGCCGGCGTAAAGATTGCGCGCGAGATCGCGTCAACTGGGCCGTTGAAGGATCTCGTCGGGGCCGAGCTGCTGCCTGGTTCACCGGTGACCGATGACGACGACATCGCCGCCGATCTGCGTCGCCGCGTTGAGACGCTCTACCACCCTGTCGGCACCTGCCGGATGGGCAGCGACGAGGGCGCGGTGGTTGACCCGCAGACGCGCGTCCGTGGGATTGAAGGGCTGCGCGTCGTTGACGCTTCGATCATGCCGCTGATTCCCGGAGGCAACACCAACGCCCCGACGATCATGGTCGCCGAACGGGCTGCCGACCTGATCCGCGAAGAGAGCTTCGTCACCGCCTAAGCGGCCGCGGCGGGCGCGCCGCGACCCAACTGACCGTTCGGTAAGGTCAGCTCCAGCGACCTCGATTGGAGCCTGATGGACCTGACATTCAACGAGTCTGAGAGCGCATTTCGTGATGAGCTGCGCGCTTGGATTAAGGCCAACCACCCCGGTGACGAGCCGGCCGGAGAGGACGAGGGTTACGCCTTTCGCCGCGAATGGCAGCGCCAGCTTTATGAGGCAGGCTGGGCCGCAGTTCACTGGCCAACCGAGTACGGCGGCCGCGACGCAACGCTGGTAGAGGCAGCGATCTTTAACGAGGAGCTGGCCCGCGCCCGCGCGCCGTTCCCAGCAAACGTGCTCGGCCTGCTGCTCGCCGGCCCGACGCTGATGATCTGGGGCGACGATGAGCAGAAGCAGCGCTACCTCGACCCGATCATGTCGGGCGAGGAGATCTGGTGCCAAGGCTTCTCCGAGCCGGAGGCCGGCTCCGACCTCGCCTCGCTGAAGTCAAAGGCCGTCCGTGACGGCGACGACTGGCTCGTCACCGGCCAGAAGGTTTGGACCAGCGGCGCCCAGTATTCGAAGTGGTGCATGCTCGTCGCTCGGACCGACTTCGACGCGCCCAAGCACAAGGGCCTCACCTACTTCATTCTCGACATGGAGCAGGAGGGGGTTGAGGTTCGGCCGCTGCGCCAGATCACCGGCGACCCGGAGTTCAATGAGCTCTTTCTCGAGAACGCACGGATTCCAGCCGCCAACGTCGTCGGCGGCGAAGGCAACGGTTGGACGGTTGCCTTGACGACGCTGATGAACGAGCGCGCCGGCTTGGCTTTCGGGCTGCAGGTCGGGATGAAGGTGGCGCTCGATGAGCTGACCGAGGAGCTGGCCGCCAGCGGCAAGCTAGACGATCCGATGATCGCCGATGAACTGGGCGCGCTGCACATCAAGTGCGAGATCCTGCGCCTGACCGCCTACCGCGGCCTGACGGCGACGATGAAGTACGGCCAGCCGGGCCCGGAAGGCTCGCTCACGAAGTGGATGTGGTCGCAGGGGAACCAAGAGCTGATGCAGTTCGCAACCAAGGCGCTCGGGCCACAGGCCTTGACCGGCGGTTCAAGCTGGGGCCGCGCGATGCTGCGCTCTCGCGGCAACTCAATCGAAGGCGGCACCACAGAGGTGCTCAAGAACATCATCGCTGAGCGTGTGCTCGGCCTTCCGAGGAAGAAGTAGGGGATTAGAGATGAACTTCGATTTCACAGAAGACCAGCACGAGATCAAGCGCACGGCGCGCGAGCTGCTGGCGAAGCGCTCAGGCCTTGAACAGGTCCGCGAAGCGGCCGAAGGCGAGGCTTACGACGAGTCGCTCTTCACTGAGCTGCGCGAACTCGGTTGGACGGGGATCGCGATCGACGAGCAGTACGGCGGCGCCGGCCTCGGCGTCGTTGAGCTGATGATTCTCTGCGAGGAGCTCGGCTACGCGCTCGCCGCGTCACCGTTCCTAGCGAACGCGCTCGGCGGTTTGATGATTGAGCACGCCGGTAGCGACGAGCAGCGCGCCAAGTGGCTGCCGGGAATTGCTTCCGGCGAGGCGACGGCAACCGTCGCGTTCGCCAGCGGCGCTGCCAGCGAGGTGGTTCCTGATGCCGACGGCGCCGCGGTGATCGTTCTGATCGAGGGCGACGCGGCAACGCTGATCGCCCGCGGCGAAGCTGAGGTTGAGCCGGTCTCGACGATTGACCCGACTCGCCGCTACGCGCGCGTGACCGCTAACGGAGGCGAACCGCTTGCCGGTGACGTTGCCGGCGCGCTTGCCCGCGCCGAAGTCGCACTCTCGGCTGAGATGGTTGGAATTGCGCAGCGAACGCAAGAGATGGGGATTGAGTACGCCAAAGAGCGCAAACAGTTCGACACGCCGATCGGCGCCTTTCAAGCCGTCTCGCATCGCTGCGCACAGATGCTCTTCGACACCGAGGGCGCTCGTTCAGCGACCTACTTCGGTGGCTGGGCGGCCGACGCCGACCCGTCGCAGCTGGCGCTCGCCTCAGCGATCGCGAAGGCTGCGGCCTGCGAGGCAGCGATCTCGGTGACCGCTTCCTCAATTCAGATTCACGGCGGAATCGGCTTCACCTGGGAGGCCGACGTGCACTGGTTCTTCAAACGCGCACAGCTCGACGCCGCGATGCTCGGCGGCGCCAGCAAGCAGCGCGCCCGCGTGACGCAGCTAACCGCCGCCTCGCTGGCATCTGCCGGAGCGGCCTGATGCAGTTTGAGGTCAGCGCTGAAGGGGCGGAGCTTCAAGAGAAGCTGCTGGCCTTCATGGACGAGTGCGTCTACCCGGCCGAGCCCGTCTTTGAGCAGCAGATCGAAGAGGCCGGCGACCCGGAGCACCACCCGCAGATAATCGAAGAGCTAAAGCTCGAAGCGCGCAAGCGTGGCCTGTGGAATCTCTTCCTGCCGCACAAGACGGAATGGACAGAGGGCCTCTCGAACTTCGATTACGCGCCACTGGCAGAGATCTCCGGCCGTTCGATCCAGCTCGCGCCCGAGGCGATGAACTGCTCGGCGCCCGACACCGGCAACATGGAGCTGCTGACCGAGTTCGGCACGCCCGACCAGCAGCAGGAATGGCTGCGCCCGCTGCTCGAAGGTGAGATCCGCTCATGCTTCTCGATGACCGAGCCCGACGTTGCCTCGTCCGACGCGACCAACGTTGAAACGTCAATCGTCCGTGATGGCGATGAGTACGTGATCAACGGGCGCAAGTGGTGGAGCTCGGGGGCAGGCCGCGACGCCTGCAAGTTCTCAATTGTGATGGGTAAGACCGACCCTGAGGCCCGCGCGCACGCGCAGCAGAGCATGGTGATCGTGCCGCTCGACACTCCCGGAATCACGCAGGTTCGCAACCTCAAGGTCTTCGGTTACCTCGACCGCGAAACTCACTCCGAGTTGCTGTTCGAAGACGTTCGCGTTCCAACCTCGAATCTGCTCGGGCCTGAGGGTGGCGGCTTCATGATCGCTCAGGCGCGGCTCGGGCCGGGAAGGATCCACCACTGCATGCGGCTGATCGGAATGGCTGAGCGGGCGCTTGAGATCGGCTGTCGCCGCGCTCTCTCGCGTGAGGCTTTCCGTAAGACGCTGGCTGAGCAGGGCGTGATCCAAGATTGGATCGCCGAGAGCCGGATCGAGATCGATCAGGCAAGGCTGCTGACGATGGACGCCGCTTGGCAGATGGACAGCGCTGGCAACAAGGCGGCGCGCAATGCGATCTCCTCGATCAAGGTCGTCGTGCCACGGATGGCCTGCGACGTGATCGACCGCGCAATTCAGATTCACGGCGGCGCCGGCGTCAGCGAGGACACGCCGCTAGCAGCGATGTACGCCGGCGCGCGCACGCTGCGGATCGCCGACGGGCCCGATGAGGTCCACAAGATGGTGATTGCTCGGCGCGAGCTGAGTCGCTACGCCGAGTAGTTCGCTTAGCCGCGACGGCGGTCGAGCGCGGCGCAAGTTAGTTTCGCCAGCACGATCCCCGAGAGAGTGCCGGCGAGCACGTCGCCGGGGTAGTGAACGCCGGTGTGAACCCGCGAGTAGGCGACGGCAGCGGCCGGTAGCGCCAATAGCGCGCCCGCAGCGGGCATCACGTGGCCAACCCCGATCGCGAAGGCGAATGCAGAGGCCGAGTGGCCGGAAGGGAAGGAGGTTGAGCTCGGCATTGAAACGTGCCGCTCTTCAATCACGCCGATCGCCGCGCGGTCAGGGCGGCGACGCTTGCTGAGCGGCTTCATCGCGACGTTGACGACCGTCGACGCCGCCGTGATCGAGGCGATTCCATAGAGCGCTGCGCGTCGTCCTCGGCGGCCGCCAAAGAGCGACAACAGGGCGGCGCTGGCAACCCACGGCTTCGAGAGGTTGGCGGCGTCGGAGATCAGCGCCATCGGGCCGTCGAGCGACGGCGTCGAGCTGGCAGCGATCGCGGCGTAGAGCGCTGCGTCGAGGCGGTGGGCCTCGGCAAGCAGCCCGTTTGCCGAACCGGAGTTTTCGTCTGCTGTAGTCACCGACAGCGATCTTAGGGGCGCCAGCCCGTAGGATCTCCGCTGTGCCTACCAACGAAGCCACCGTCGTCCTGCTGCGCCACGGCGAAACCGAATGGTCGTTGAACGGTCGCCATACCGGCCTGAGCGACATTGAGCTGACCGAAAACGGCCGCAACGAGGCGCGCGAGGCGGGCGAGCGGCTTGCCGGGATGAAGTTTGATCACGTTCTCACAAGCCCGCTAAAGCGCGCCCGTGATACCTGCGAGCTGGCCGGCTACGGTGCCGGCGCGCAGGTCACCGATGAGCTGACCGAATGGAATTACGGCGAGTACGAAGGAATCACAACAGTCGAGATTCAGGAGAAGCGCCCCGGCTGGTGGCTCTTCTCTGACGGCTGCCCTGGCGGCGAGAGCGCAGCCGATGTAGGCAACCGCGTTGATCCGCTGATTGAGCGCGCCAGCAAGGCTGGCGGAAGTTGGCTCTTCGTAGCTCACGGCCACGTCCTGCGCGTGGTCGGGGCTCGATGGGCGGGCCTTCCTGCACACGAAGCGTCGGCTTTGCTGCTCGGAACGGCAGCGATCTGCGTGCTCGGTCATGAGCACGGGCGCCCGGCGCTGAAGCATTGGAACGAGACCGGCTCGCTCTCCTAGGCGGTACGGTAAACATTGATGTCCACCGGTAACAGGCCGCCAAACCTGATCCTGCTGATCACCGATCAGCAGCGCGCCGTTCAGCACTGGCCAGACGATCAAAAGTGGCTCGACGCATTGACGCCGAACGATGCAGCGCTGCGGGCGAGCGGCGTTGATTTCACCCGTGCCTTCACCGCTAGCGCGATGTGTTCGCCGAGCCGTGCTTCGTTTCTCACCGGCACCTATCCCTCGCGCCACGGAGTCACGCTGACCTTGACCGAGGGCACGCTTTGGCCCGAACGTGCGAACGCACGCAGCTCACTGCCGCTAGCTCGCAAGGCCGTGCGCGACGGGGCGATTGGCGCCAAACGGATGCTGAAGAGCCTCGGGCGTGGACTCTTTCACCTCGGGCCGAAATCTGGCGACGAGCCCGAACTGCCGCCCGGAATTGAAACCTTGGCGACGATGCTCGGCCGCAGCGGTTACCACGTTGCGTTGCGCGGCAAGTGGCACCTGAGTAAGCCGGTAAACGGGAGCAGCTGGACTGCCGATGACGGCGAACGGATCGAGCGCGACTACGGCTTCGCCGGTTGGGAGCCGCCGGACGCCGGCGGCGACATTGAACCTGGCAACTTCGGCGGTGGCGAAGGTGGCCCGGCCAACGGCGGCTGGGACAAGGTTTACATGGATCAGGTTGAGCGCTTCCTCGCGCAGGAGAATCTGCCGGAACCGTTCTGCCTCGTCGTCTCGCTGATCAACCCGCACGATGTTCTCGCCTACCCGACAAGCTTCCGCACCGGCGGGTACACGCGCGAAGAGTTCGCTGACCTAGACATTCCGCTTCCGCCGACGATCGACGAATCGCTGGCCAACAAACCGGGCGTTCATTCGATGGCGCTGGTCGGGATGAACGCCTACCTTGGCCCGCTCGTCAACCGCGATGAGCAGCGCGACTACGTCAACTTCTATGCCCACCTCCAGCGCGTCGTTGATCGCCACGTCGGTCGCCTACTCGGCGCGCTAGGTGACGCGGAAGACCCGACCTCACTGCGCTCGCGCACGGTGATCGCGCGCACCTCCGACCACGGCGACATGGGGCTCTCGCACGGCGGCGCGCGCCAGAAGGTCTTTAACGCCTTTGAGGAAACGATCCGCGTGCCGCTCGTTTTCTCCAACCCGCTCTGCTTCCCTGAGGCGTCAAAGACCGACACGCTCGCCTCGCTGATCGATCTCGTTCCTACCTTCCTCAGCATCGCTGGCGCCAAGAGCGAAAGTCAGCTCGACGGCTGTGACCTAAGCCCCGTTCTCGCAAACTTTGCCAAGCCGGACGCGAAACGGCTTGAAGAGAGCGGCGTCGATTTCGGCCCGATCGTTGAGGGCGGCTCAGGCGCCGACGAGATTCGCGACCACATCCTCTTCACCTACGACGACCACCAGTCGGGCACTGCGATGCAGAACGGCTCCGGCCAACCAAACCGCGTTCGCTGCGTCCGCGACGAGCGCTGGAAGTACGCGGTGTACCTTGATCCAGACGGCGTTCAGGCGCCCGAGTACGAGCTCTATGACCTGGAGTCCGACCCCGAGGAGAGCTACAACCTCGTTGACACGCGAACCGGCCGGCCGCGCTCGCCGCGCGCCGTTCGCGAGAAGCCACGGCTCGCTGCGCTGCTGCGGCAAGCCTGCGAAGAGGCCGGCATGACATCGCCGCCGCTCCCCGCCGCTTAGGCGAAGCGTCGCGCGCGCGACTAACCTGATCGGCGTGAGAGCGATCATCGAGAACGCGCCGCTGGCGCCGCTGACGACGCTGCGGATCGGTGGCGCGGCGAAACAGCTTTGGACCGTTGAGAGCGAGGACGAATGCGTCGCCGCGATCAAACAGCTCGATCGGGACGCCGAACCATTCTTCGTGCTCGGCGGCGGTAGCAACGTTGTGATCGCCGACGAGGGCTTCGATGGCACGGCGCTGCATCTCATCTACGAAGGCGCCGAGCACCAGCAGCGCGACGACGAGAGCTTTACGATCGACGCCAGCGCCGGTGACGATTGGCCTCTGCTCGTTGACGCTTTGGTTGAGGCTGGGCTCAGCGGCGTCGAGTGCTTGGCGGGGATCCCCGGCTCGGTCGGCGCGACGCCGATTCAGAACGTTGGCGCTTACGGACAAGAGGTCGCGACGACGATCGAGGCGGTGCGCGTCTACAACCGCGCTACGCAGCAGGTCGAAGAGCTGAGCGCCGCGCAGTGCGGCTTCGGCTACCGCACAAGCGCGCTGAAGGGGAACAAGGACTTAGTTGTGCTTGGCGTCTGCTTCCTGCTCGAGCGCTCGCCGCTTAGTGCGCCGATCGCCTACCGTGAGCTGGCTCAGGAGCTCGGCGTGAAGGTCGGGGAGAGGGCCGAAGCGGAGGCCGCACGAGCCGCCGTCCTCAAGCTTCGCCGCTCGAAGGGAATGGTGCTCGACGCACGCGACCATGACACTTGGAGCGCCGGTTCATTCTTCACAAATCCAATCCTGACTGCGGCCGATTTTCAGCGGCTCGAGCAGCGCGTCCGCGAACATTGCGGCGAGAATGCGCAGCCGCCACGCTTCGATGCCGCAGCCGGCATGTTCAAAAGCTCGGCCGCCTGGCTGATCGAGCAGGCCGGGTTCGCCCGCGGCGAGCAGCGCGGCCAAGTGGCGCTCTCCTCAAAGCACACGCTCGCGCTCACGAATCTTGGCGATGCGAGCGCGGCAGAGCTACTGGCCTTCGCGCGCGAGATCGCTGCGCGCGTCGACGAGCTCTTCACCGTTCAGCTTCAGCCGGAACCGGCGCTGATCGGGCTTGACTGGTGAACGGCGCCGCCTAGGCGGGGTCTTCGTTCTCGTCCCGCGCAGTTACGCGGGCGAGGTTTACCTCTTCGCCGTCCTTCGTCTCCGGGTAGACGACATAGGCCAGCGGCGCGCCACCAAACCAGGTTGCGTTCTCACCGTCGCCGACGAAAATGCCGGCGCGCGCGCTGCCGTCCGGCTGCTGAACCCAAACCGCTTCGCCTTCTTTAAAGAGTGCCATCGCCGCATCTTCGCTGATCGCGAGCTTTTTGGCGCCGCGCCGCCACCCAGCGCAGGCTTCCGTTCCTGACAGGCGTATTGTCTGCCGCCGATGAGCGTCGCCGGCAGCCCAACCTCAGATGCTCGAGCGCAGTCACGCCGCCGCAGCGGAATTGCCGCGATCTGCGTCCTCGCCTTCGGCTGGGCCTTCGTAATGCAGTCGCTTGGCTGGGCCCAGACCTCTTACTTCGCTTTCGTAAAAGCGCTCGGCGACGGCAACGCTCAGATCGACAACTACCACTGGGAAACGCGCGACAAGAGTTGGATCAACGGCCAGTTCTTCTCGGTCAAGGCGCCGGGGCTGCCGCTACTGGCCACGCCGGCCTACCTGCTGCTGAAGGCCGCTGGCGCTGAGCAGCTGTCGGCCGATGCGGCCGACAGCGCCCGTCGCGGCGGCGCAAGACTTTGGACCTACAAGGCGCTGAACGTTTCGGCCTACGGCTACGATCGCGCCCGCGCCCGCGCCGTCACGCGCCAGCTTGAGATTCAAGCGCCGCTGGTCTGGGCGCTTGGGCTGCTGACGAGCGTGCTGCCGGCGCTCGGGCTGCTGCTGCTCGTCCGGTCGATCAGCGAGAGGGTGCTGCCGGGGTACGGCACTGCTGCGGCTTTGACGCTCGGAATGTCAACGATGGTGATGGTCTTTGCCAGCCAATTCTTCGGCCACATCCTCGCCTCGTTCACCGTCTTTGCCGCATTCGCGCTTTTGATGCGCGAGCGCCGCGGGCCGCCGCGGCTGGCGCTCGTCGCGCTCGCGGGGCTGCTCGCCGGACTGGCCGTGACGGTCGAGTACCCGCTCGCGTTGGCCGGCATCGTGATCGGGCTCTACGCGATGCTGCGCGGCGACCTTCCAAGCTCGGGGTTGGCGCCGAAGCTTTGGCGTGGCGTGCTCTTTGCTGCCGGTGTGATCGTCGGTGCCTTGCCGCTCCTCGCCTTCAACCAGTGGGCCTTCGGCTCGCCGACGACCAACTCCTACAGCAACGCCGTTGACGACCAAGGTTTCAGCGGCCACGACACGCTCGGGCTCAACTCTGACGGCTTCTTCGGAATTGGAGTTCCAGACCCGCAGGCAGCGCTGGAACTGCTGCTCGCGCCGCGCGGCATCATCACGATCACGCCGGTAGTGATCGCCGGGCTCTACGGCGTTTGGCTGATGCGCAAGAAGGGTCAGCGCGCTGAGGCAAATGCGATCATCGCGATCGTCGCGCTCTTCTTCATCTACGACACCGGCTACTGGCTGCCGTTCGGGGGCGGCACGCCGGGGCCGCGCTTTCTAGTCCCAACGCTGCCATTTATCGCGCTCGGCTTCGCTGAGGCTTGGCGGCGGATTCCGGCGACGACTCTGGTTCTCTCAGCCTGCGGTTTTGTCGTGATGACGACGGCGCTCGTGACCTACCCCTTGGTCGGCGCTGGGAATACCTACCAGTGGCAGGAGCGGGCGCTCGACAACACCTTCCAGCACACAATCCTCTCGACCTTCGGCCTCGGCGACGGCTGGCCGACAATCATTCCGCTGCTCTTAATCTTCGCCGCCGCAATCTGGCTTGGGTCGCGCGCAACCGGTGCGCTGGCGGTCGGCGGCGACACGCGGCTTGCGCTTAAGTGCCTCGCCGCCTGGGCGCTGCTTGCGCTGGCGCTCTCACGGCTACTTGGCGAGCGCGCCTCCTATGGCAGCAACCCTGAGGCGGTGAACCACGCCGGCCTTCCCGTCTCGGTCGTAATCCTGGCGCTCTTGATTGCTGGAGCCGCGCTGGCACTAGCGCGGCGGGCCGAGCGGCTTGGCCCCGGCAGGGGGCAGCCGCAGGATCAGCAAGCGTCCGCGCCGCTCGCTGGCGACGCCTGAAACCGGCAGCAGCCGCTCGGCCGCCGCCGCCAGCCTCTCGCCGCCGGGTAGCTGCTCGTTGATCACGATCGTCGCGACGCCGCGCGAGCGCAGGTCCTCGAGCGATTGAACGCTGCCAAGCCCGTCGACGGCGCGCAGCGTGGCTGCGAAGTAGCGTGGCTGGAAGCCGGTGCGGCCGTTGAGCATCTTCGGGAAACCGTCGGTCGACCAGAGCAGGTAGCGGCGGTTGTCGGGCGCCTGCGCCGGAAGCTGCAGAAGCGGTTGGCGCAGCCCGCTCAGCGAAGCCGGGGCCGTTGGCACGCGCGGATGCGGGTAGACGATGCCGCTCCCTTCGATCAGAACAAGCAGCGTTAGCAGGGCGGCGCTCGCGCCAGCAAATAGCTCGTTCCTAGAGCGGGCCGCGACTGCCGCGCCGATCCGCGCCGCGCCTCCCGCTGCCAGCAGCGCCAGCAGCAGCGAAGTGATCGTCTGCAATCGCCCGGGAACGCGAATTCCCTGCCAGCCGGGGAGCAGCTCGAAGAGCCAGCGGTAAGGGAGCCAGCCAGCGATTCCCTCGGCGGCGAAGCCGAGCGAGAGGATCGCGGCGGCGAGCGCGGCGACGCCGAGGCCTATCCGCAGCCCTCGCGGGTACCCCTTCCAGCTAAGCCCAACCAGTGCCAGCAGCAGAATCATCAAGCCCGGGAAGAGCGTCTTCTCAGCGATCGCATCGATTCCCGCACGAACCGGCGCCGTCGCCGAGCCCCAGATCAGGTTCGTCTCCGGTGCTGCGATGAACGCCTTCAGCGGCGGTGAGTAGTAGCTGACGAGGTTGGCTGAGCGCTCCGCTTCAGGGTATGAGTCGAGTACGCGGAGGTAGGGGCGCGAGAGCAAGAACGCCGTCGCGGCCAGCAGCGCGCCGCCGGCCAGCGTTGCGATTACGGCCCGCCTTGCCGGGGCAGGCCTGCCGGCGCGCCACCAGACGACCGCAGCGACCGCTGCCAACAGTGCCAGCAGGTAGATCAGCGGCAGCCCGAGCGAGAAGCCAAGCGATAGCTGCCAAGCGGCGACAACCCACCCAGCGAAGATCAAACCACCGGCTTGGCGCCGGTAGCCGCGAAGCAGCAGAGCGAGCGCGATCGGTATGCCGCCGCTGGAGATCACATGCAGGTGGCCGCCCTGCTCAAGCCGCCAAGGCGCGTAGGCGAATGCCGCCCCAGCGACCAGCGCGGCCCACGGCGGCGCGCCAAGTTCGCGCGCCAGTAGGTAGGCGCCGAAGAAGCAGAGCGCGAAGGCAAAGAGGAAGAGCAGGTCGTAGCGGGCGACCGCCGCCTCGGGGCCGGAGCCGATCATCCCGGCCGGTGCGTAGCCAACCAGCGCGTCGGAGAAGGCGAGCGTGTCGTGGAGCGGCCAGAACTGGTTGCTTTGGAAGAAGCTAAGCGGCTGAGTCATCAGCGCGTGGCCGTCCCAAGCGACCTGCCAGGCCTGCGGCAATGGGTCGCCAAGGTCGAGCGGAATCGCGCTGCCAAGGTTGAGGATCAACGGCCAGAATTGAATTAGCGCTACGAGCGCCGCCGTGAGCGCCACCAGAATTAGTTCGCGGCCGCTGAGCCGAGGGGATCGTTGCCACCAGTCGGCGATCATCGCTTGCGGAGGTTACCGAGCGAAGTCTTCACACAATCGACAAGCACGGATAAAAGAAACCCATTAGTCTCGGCGCCAATGATCTTCGCTGTTGGAGTTGACCACGCCGGGGCGCCGCTTCATGACGTCGCCACCTCGACGCTCGTTGAGCTGGGCCACGAGGTGCTCGACCTCGGCCAGTGCGACGACTACCCGGACATGGCGCTGAAGATGGGCCTCGTAATCGACTCCGGCGAAGCGGAGCGCGGCATTCTCGCCTGCGGCTCCGGCGCCGGCATCGCGGTCGCAGCGTCGAAGCTGCCCGGAATCCGCGCGCAGACGATCCACGACACCTACACCGCGCACCAGGCCGTCGAGCATGACGCCGTCAATGTGCTCTGCATCGGCGGCCGCGTGATCGGCAGCGAGGTGGCCCGCGAGCTGGTTCGCACCTTTGCCCAAGCCGAGGTGAGCGACGAGCCGCGCCACCTGCGACGCCGCGCCAAGGTAGAACTGATGGAACTTGAAGGACTAGATGCCAACCTCGAAGGAGATAGCTAATGCAGATCGGAATGATCGGCCTCGGCCGGATGGGTGCCAACATGGTCGAGCGACTGATGCTCGACGGACATGACTGTGTCGTCTTTGACCCCAACCAAGACGCCGTCGACGCGCTCGTCGCGAAGGGTGCCACGGGCGCCGAATCGGCCGCCGACATGGCCTCAAAGCTCAGCGCTCCGCGCGCAATTTGGCTGATGGTTCCGGCCGGCATCGTTGATCCGGTGCTGAAGGAAGCGGTCGACGCGCTCGACAAGGGCGACCTCGTAATCGACGGCGGCAACAGCTACTACATCGACGATCGCCGCCGCGCAGCAGAGCTCAAAGAGAAGGGCCTCCACTACGTCGACTGCGGTGTCAGCGGCGGCGTTTGGGGCCTGACCGAAGGCTACGGCTTGATGGCGGGCGGCACCGATGAGGCGATCGCGATGATCGCTCCGGTTCTGCAGTCGCTCGCCCCAGGCGTCGACTCAGCTCCTCGCACGCCCGGCCGCACCGGCGATCCAACCCCGGCCGAAGAGGGCTGGCTCCACTGCGGCCCCTCCGGCGCAGGTCACTTCACGAAGATGGTTCACAACGGCATCGAGTACGGCCTGATGGCCGCTTACGCCGAGGGCCTCAACATTCTCAAGCACGCCAACGTTGGCAGCGGCACGCAGGAGGTTGATGCTGAGACGACTCCGCTTCGTAACCCGGAGAACTACCAGTACGACCTCAACCTGCCGGACATCGCCGAGGTTTGGCGACGCGGCACCGTGATCCGCAGCTGGCTGCTTGACCTGATCGCCGACGCGCTCGCCGCCGACCACGACCTCAGCGGCTTTGCTGGCCGCGTCTCCGACTCCGGCGAGGGTCGCTGGACTGCCTTGGCAGCGATCGACACCGGCACGCCGGCTCCGGTCCTGACAACCGCGCTCTACGAGCGCTTCACCAGCCGCGGCGAAGCCGACTACGCAGATCGCCTGCTTTCGGCGATGCGCAATGAGTTCGGTGGCCACGATGAGAAGCCGGCCGGGAGCAAGTAGTGGCTAAGCCAAAGAAGGGTGATGCGCTGGTCATCTTCGGCGCGACCGGTGACCTAGCTTTTAAACAGATCTTCCCTGCGCTGCAGCGGATGATCATCGACGGTGAGCTCGACGTGCCGGTTGTCGGCGTTGCCCGCGAAGGCGGCCACGTGCTGCAGCTGCGTGAGCGCGCCAAGGCGAGCCTCGAAGCCAGCGCCGACGGCCTCAACAAGGCGGCGTTCAAGAAGCTCAGCTCGCTGCTGCGCTACGCGGGCGGCGATTACGCCGACCACAACACCTTTGTTGAGCTGCAGGAAGAGCTGAAGGGCTGCAAGCGGCCGGTTCACTACCTTGCGATCCCGCCGTCGCTGTTCGGGCCGGTCGTTGGCCATCTCGGAGACGTTGGGCTTGCCGAGCAGGGCCGCGTCGTCGTCGAGAAGCCGTTCGGCCATGACCTCGCTTCGGCCGAGCAGCTCAACGACCAGCTGCACGCCGTCTTCCCGGAGGACCGGATCTTCCGCATCGACCATTTCCTCGGCAAGACGCCGGTTGAGAACATTCTCTTCTTCCGCTTTGCCAACACCTTCCTTGAGCCGGTCTGGAACCGCGACCATGTTCGCCAGATTCAGATCACGATGGCCGAGGACTTCGACGTTGCCGACCGCGGCTCGTTCTACGACGCCGTTGGCACGATCCGCGACGTAATCGAGAACCACCTCTTCCAGGTCTTGACGCTGGTCGCGATGGATCCGTTCAGCGGCCACGGCGACTCGGCATTGCGCGAGGAGAAGGCACGCTTCCTGCGCGGCGTTCGCACGCTCAAGCCGAAGGACATCGTCCGCGGCCAGTACACCGGCTACCGCAAGACGAAGGGCGTAGCGCCGAACTCCAAGACCGAGACCTACACGGCGATGAAACTGCACATCGACACTTGGCGCTGGGCCGACGTGCCGGTCTTGATCCGCGCCGGCAAGTGCCTTCCGGTGACGGCAACTGAGATTGTCGTCGAGCTGAAGACGCCGCCGGAGAAGCTCTTTCCCAAGGATCACCCGCGTGGCAACCGGATGCGCTTCCAGATCAACCCGCAGGTGATCGTCTCGATTGAAGTTCAGTCGCGCAAGCCGACCGTCGACACCTTTGAGGTTGAGGACATTGAGCTGGCAGCGGTGCGCCAGGAAGCCCACCAGATCCCGCCGTACCAGCGGCTTCTGTCGGCGGCGCTCGAAGGTGATCACGATCTCTTCGCCACGCAGGGAACGATCGATGAGGCATGGCGGATCGTCGACCCAATCCTTGGCAACGCGACACCGATTTATCCATACAGGCGCGGCTCATGGGGCCCGAAAGAGGCAGACCGCTTGGCGCCTGCCTCCGGTTGGATCGCGCCGCACATGCATGACGAACCGTCCAAATAACAGCGGCTAAGGAGCGATAAAGCAATGAAAGCGACACAGGCCCTCCACGAAGCGGGCCAGAGCCTTTGGCTCGACAACATCACGCGAACGCTGCTCGACGAGGGCACGCTGGCGAAGTACATCGCCGAGCTGAGCGTCACAGGGTTGACCTCAAACCCGACGATCTTCGAGAAGGCGATCACCGGCGGCGACAGCTATGACGAGCAGGTTCACAGCTTCCACGGCAGCGAGATGACCGATGAGCAGGTCTTCTTTGAGGCCGCGATCGCCGACCTTCAGCGCGCCGCCGACCTGTTCGGCGACATTCACACCCGGACCGACAACCTCGACGGTTTCGTTTCGCTCGAGGTGTCGCCCGAGCTGGCCTACGACACGGACGCCACCGTCGCCCAGGCGAAGGAGCTCCACGCGAAAGTTGATCGCTCCAACGTTTTCATCAAGATTCCCGGCACGCCCGAGGGGCTGCCGGCGATCAGCGCCGCAATCCATGCCGGGATCCCGGTCAATGTGACGCTGCTCTTCAACAGCGCCCACGCACTCGCCGCAGCCGATGCCTATTACACAGGCCTTGAGCGCCGCGTCGCCGATGGCCTCTCGCCGAACATCCAGTCGGTCGCATCGCTCTTTATGAGCCGCTGGGACGTTGCCGTTGCCGACCAAGCGCCGGCCAACCTGAAGGACAAGCTGGGCCTCGCAATCGGTGGCCGCGCCTACCGCGACTACCGCGACCTGCTCGCCTCGGAGCGCGTTCAGGCCCTGATGAACGAAGGCGCACGGCCGCAGCGACTGCTTTGGGCCAGCACCGGCACGAAGGATCCGGAAGCCTCCGACACGCTCTACATCGCCGGGCTCGCTGCTCCATACACCGTCAACACGATGCCCGAGCAGACATTGCTCGACTACGGCGATCACGGCCCAACTCCGGTAGTCGTGATGGATCCCGACGGCGGCGACTGCGAGCAGGTTCTCAGCGAGTTTGAGGCTGCTGGTGTTGACTTGGACGCGCTCGCGGCGAAGCTGCAGAGCGACGGCGCAAGCTCGTTCGTCAACTCGTGGACGACGCTGATCGAAGCGATCAAAACCAAGCGTTCAGACCTCGCAGGGGAGTAGCGATAATGGAAATCAAGCAGACACGCCTCGACGAGCTGCCCTCGTGGGCGGCGCTGGAAGCCAATGCCGCGGAGCTGAAAGGTCAGAGCCTCGCCTCGATGTTCGACGCCGACGCCAGTCGCGCCGACGAGATGTCGGTCGACTTTGGCGGCTACCACTACGACTACTCGAAGCAGCTCGCAAGCCCTGAGACGATCAAGCTGCTGATCGCCTGCGCCCGTGAGGCCGGGATCGAAGAGCGGATCAAGGCGATGTTCGCCGGCGAGGCGATCAACGTCTCCGAGGATCGCTCGGTGCTGCACCTAGCGCTGCGCGCGCCGAAGGGTGACGAGATCATCGTTGACGGCGTCAACGTCGTCGACCAGGTCCACGAAGTGCTCGACCGTATGGGCGACTTCACCGACAAAATTCGCTCCGGCGAGTGGAAGGGCGCTACCGGCAAGCCGATCCGCAACGTTGTCAACATTGGCATCGGCGGCTCACACCTTGGCCCCGAGATGGCGACGATCGCGCTTTCGCATTACAGCGACCGCGGGATGAATTTCCGTTTCGTCTCCAACGTTGACGGCAGCGACTTTGCTGAGAAGACGCTCGACCTCGACCCCGAAGAGACGCTCTTCATCATCGTTTCGAAAACCTTCGTCACGCTCGAGACGCTGACCAACGCCGGCACTGCGCGCGAGTGGATCGTTGACGCGCTCGGCGAGGACTCGGTTGAGCATCACTTCGTAGCCGTCTCAACCAACGCCGAGGGCGTTGCCAAGTTCGGCATCAACACCGACAACATGTTCGGTTTCTGGGATTGGGTTGGCGGCCGCTATTCGATGGACAGTTCGGTCGGCCTGACGATCATGTGCGCGATCGGGCGCGAGAACTTCGCCGAGATGCTGGCCGGCTTCAACGCCGTCGATGAGCACCTGCGCAGCGCTCCGCTGGAACAGAACATGCCTGTACTGATGGGCCTCGTCGGCGTTTGGAACCGCAACCTGCTGAACCTGCCGACCGTCGCGATCCTCCCTTACGTCGCTGAGATGGCGCGCTTCCCGGCCTACCTGCAGCAGCTCGAGATGGAGTCGAACGGCAAGCACGTGATGCTCAACGGTGACCAGGTCGGCTGGGATACGGCTGCCGTCTTCTGGGGAGAGCCGGGCACCAACGGCCAGCACGCCTTCTACCAGATGATCCACCAGGGAACCGAGATCGTTCCGACCGAGTTCATCGGCTTCTGCGACCCGATCTACCCGCTCGGCAACCATCACGATCTGCTGATGGCGAACATG